>CAMBHH010000043.1 GCA_945866505.1 Flavobacterium psychrophilum | reverse complement strand
TTGGGAGGATTTATGCGTATTATTTTTTAATTTATGCTATACAAATTTAATTAAGAATCTTACATAACAATAAAAAGTTATAAAATGTATTAACGTCATTTGAATACTCCGCATGGAGGGATTGACTTGGTCGAATTTACTTCGTTAGTCGCTACGCTAGTATCATTTCGTGCGGGTGTGGGGTCTAATGTATTGCACTTATTTTACTTAAAAAATCGTTTCATTCCTTTTTTGTCATTTTTGCAACATTTTCCCAGCGATAATACTTTAAATGAAAAAGTTTATGAAAATATTTATTTTTTAAAATCCTATATTTAACAGTACTTAACATTAAAATTATTTTTTAAAGTATTGATAAACAATGATTTACAATATGTATGAAAAGTATTCGAATCACTTCTTTTTGTTAAAAACTCTTCCCGATTGTTAAAAAGTTTGGCTTTTTAAAACCGTGAGAACCCTTTACCTTTGACTTTGTCAGTTAGGAGCTGCATATCAGTTTACTAAGACTAATTTTTTAAATGTCTAATTTAATACGCAAAAATCATGGCGATTAAGTTTAAAACGCAGTCCAGAAAGAATCCTCAGGACCTGACTGCACCTGAGAAGTATTATGCCGCTGCTATAAGCAACGGAGAAACTGATATGGAATCTCTTGCTGAGATGATTGCCTATCAAAGCACTTTAACAGATACTGATTGTTATGCAGTATTGAGATCGTTGGAACACAACATCATCAATGAGCTGAAACAAGGCAGAATTGTTAAATTAGGTAGCTTGGGAAATTTCCAAGTGAGTATTAGTTCGGAAGGTAAAGTGACCCCAGAAGAGGTAACTTCAACCGATGTAACTAAAAGCAGAATTATTTTCCGACCTGGAAAAAAATTGCGCAATTTACTTGGTAATTTAAATTACCTGAAAGCGAGCTAGTAACCCGCCATGTAGAGCATTTTTACATGTCCGAAAGCCTCGAGTGTTCCCGCACTCGAGGTTTTTTTTGTCCTTTTTCCACGAAACTTTTCGTCAGTTCGTCCTGATGAAACTTTTGCTTCGTCCTGATGAACCAAAAAACTGGTCCTGACAAGCTAAATGAACGGTCAGGACGATTTGAAAATAACTTCAAAAGAGAGAAAATTAGACTTACGAATGCCTTTTTTGTGGAAATAATAGCAACAAACAAGAAATTTTACTGCGATTTTTAGGCTAAAGCTGACCGTTTTTTTACTCCTTTTACTACATTTTGGCATAAAAAAAGCCCAAAAAAAGCAGCTAGTAACCCGTCTTTTTGAGCAAATTTTAATGTTCGAAAGCCTCGAATAGTTCCCGCTATTCGTATCGAATTCTGTGGTAAATATAAAAGATATATCTATAACTTGAAACTGCTATGTTGAAAAATCGTTAAAATCGTTGGTATTACTAGCTTCAAATGGCATAACTTATTAACAAAACCCAATTTCGAATAAGAAAAAACGGATTAATATTAAAAAACAATAGTGTAAAAAATGAAAAACGAATAATTTTAATATTGTTTTTAAGTAAACTGTTTTTTTTGCCCCAAAAATGGTCTTTGAGTCTATGTACAAATCAAAAACATGATCGGATTATACAGTTTTTAAATAAAAAAAGGTGAAATGAGGATAACCGTAAAGAGGGATGGTTTTTATCGTTTATTTTTGTTCATAAATTTTGTTAACAAAGTCTTATTTTTATTACTTTGTAAAGGTTGATTTTGATTAAATTTGATTTATACTAAATATAGTTGGTTTAAAATATTTTTAATATTTATAAAACAAATTTTAAACTATTTGAACATTCTGTAAAAATACTATTTCATGGAAATTACAAAAGAAAATATTTTAAAAGCAATTAATCTTATTGATAATAATCATAACCTTTTAAAAGGAAGAGCATCTTCAACATATGATTTAGTCTTTGAAGGTAAAAAATATCCTCCGATATTAGTTTTATCAGAAGCAAACCAAATGAATGGAGGCAAAGAATTGTTTTTAGAAGATTTTAAAAATGGAACAACTGAAGCATTTAAATACCTAACTGATTTTGGTTTTGAAATCGTCAAAAAAAATGACACTTATTTCGATGAATTATTGAAATTTTTGCAACAATCAAAATCTGATGAATTAAAAATATCCAATTATAAAAAAAGCTATCAAGATTTAAAAGTAAAAGTTAGCTTTGGAATGGGATTTCCGGCTAAAATACCTTGGATTTCATTTTTAAGAGATGATGTTTCTACTAGTGATGGTATTTATCCCGGCTATCTTTATTTTAAAAAAGAAAAATTACTGATTTTATCATACTGTATAAGTGAAACAAATAAGCCTAAATATGAATGGCCAATTATTAATCCTACGACGATTAACAAATTTTTCGAACAGCAATATTCAACTACTCCTTATCGATACGGAAAATCCTATATTTTTAAGACTTATAACATCGATAATCTTCCAACAAAAGACATTATTGAGAGTGACTTAAGTGAAATTATTAATTTCTACAAATCATTAACTCTTGAAGAAATAAATATATCAAAATCTAATCTCAATGTACAAAAATCAATAACTTTTGAAGAGACTAAAATGAATTCCATGCAAATAGATTTCAATTACAAATCCTTCCACCAATACACAAAAAAAGCAGGATTAATTTTCTCTGAAAAAATAGTTATTCGTTTTGTAGCTTCATTATGCACAAAACCCTTTGTTATTTGTAGTGGTCTTTCTGGTTCTGGTAAAACAAAATTGGCACAAGCATTTGTCCAGTGGATATCTGAGAGCAATGCCCAATATAAAATTATTCCTGTTGGAGCAGATTGGACTAATCGCGAACCCTTGTTGGGCTATCCCAATGCCATTGAAACTGATAAGTATGTAGTTCCTGAAAATGGTGCTTTGGAAATACTAATTAAAGCAATAAATGACGAGAAAAGACCTTATTTTCTAATTCTTGATGAAATGAATTTAAGTCATGTAGAACGCTATTTTGCTGACTTTTTAAGTGCTATGGAATCGGGAGAAGCTATACCTTTGCATACTATTGATAACAATGAAATAGTAATTCCTAAATCTATAATACTTCCAAAAAATCTTTTTATCATAGGCACAGTAAACATTGACGAAACGACCTATATGTTTAGTCCTAAAGTTCTGGACAGAGCAAACACCATAGAATTCAGGCTTAATGAAGACGATTTAACCAATTATTTTGACAGTTCAATTTCCTTAAATATGGATGTATTGAAAAATAAAGGGGCTGATCAAGCGGAAAGTTTTGTCGCTATGGCAACAAATGGTAATGTAAAAGATTTTGGAAAACTAAAACTTGATTTATTATATTTCTTTGCAGAATTAAAGAAAACCGGAGCCGAGTTTGGCTATAGAACTGCATCCGAAATTGGAAGGTTAATTCAAAAATTAGAAGACTTAGGAGAGACTGGAGATGATTTATTAGACATTGCCATTATGCAAAAACTATTACCGAAACTGCACGGTTCTAGAAGTAAACTATCTAAAGTATTAATAATTTTAGGTGCATTGTGTCTCACTAATCCTCAAGACTGCAAGGCTAAGTATTTTGATCAAATAGATGAAATTGATTTTTATGATAGCAATATTAGGTACAAATTGTCTTTTGAAAAAATAGTACGGATGTATAAAAATGCTTTGGACAATGGCTTTGCTAGTTATGCTGAAGCTTAAATAAATGACAATTCCATCAATAGAAAATATTATTCATCTTGATTTTATAAGCAAGGATTTAACTCTAGAAATAACTTCGGAGGGAGATGCTTCTGTTTATAAAATTGATGAAAATAATGCCGCTGAAAACGGAGAAGCTTCGACTCAAATATTGGAAGGAAGAGCTTATGAATATGTGTTTTCTGATGAAAAATACAGAATAAGTTGTTCTAATGAAGGTATTGTATCTCGTTCAAAAAAACATGAATACAGAGGACGAATCGTACCTAATATCTATGTGGGTTCTTTACAATTAAGGGTTTACAGCAAAGAATCTCCTGAAAACAAAACGGCAATTTCTATCGAAGTTTTGGCGACAAAGTTTGACGATACTCTTGATAAAAGTTACCGTCAGAATTATAGAAGTATGCTAGAAAGCATTACTGAAAAATGTACGGATTTGCTAATGCAAATCAACTCCCCTGTTTTACAAAATTTCGAAACATCTTTTACTGAGGATAACGAAACTATCTATCAACGTTTTTGCTTTGTCAGTTCATTAATCAATTCAAAAGAATTTGAAGAAGCAGTTCAAAAAATAATTTCATCGCCCAAAACACATTGGACTAATGAAATGGAACAATCAGACATTAGGAAAATAAAACGTTTCTCCAATTATGAAATCAGACAATTAACTTCTTCTGGAAATAGAGTAAAGATTCAAGATATTCATTACCTATTTGCTAAAGGATTGAATTCTATACCCTCTAAAATATTTAGCACCAAAAAAGTTGAAAGTATTGATAATGCAGAAAATAGATTTGTAAAGCATGCTTTAGAAGTTTATTTGGCTTTTTGTGAAAAATGTTTTGATAAGTTTAAAGTAAATACCCGCGAGAAAAAAGAAGCTGAATTACTAGTAAAAAAACTTGAAATTCAGTTGAATCAGCCTTTCTTTAAAGAAATTTCAAGACCAACCACATTAAAATTAAACAGCCCTGTCCTTCAAAGAAAAAGTGGATATCGTGAAGTATTAAAAACTTGGTTAATGTTTGATTTAGCAGCCAAGCTTGTCTGGAAAGGTGGAGATGATGTATATTCTGCTGGTAAAAAAGACATTGCAACTCTTTATGAATACTGGTTGTTTTTCGCATTGTATGACTTATTCAAGGATAAATTTAAACTCAACTCTATAAAACAAAATGGTGTTTCATACGACCACTTAATTGAGGAAACCAAAGATGGTTTAAATGTGATTTTAAAGGCAGGTGTTCATACGGCTTTAAGCGGAACTTTCAATTCAGAAAACAGAAAGCTTAAAATTAAATATTCGTATAATCGTTCCTTTAAAGGTGGTAAGGTTTTTAATGAGGATAAAGGAAACGGAAGTTGGACTACCACTCTAAGACCTGATTATACTTTGTCCTTTTGGCCTGAAGAATTTTCAGAAAAAGAGGCAGAAGAGAATGAATTAATTGTTCATATACATTTTGACGCCAAATATAAAGTCACTCAATTCACTGTTCAAACCGAAATTAATTCTATTGAATTTGAAGAAGAAGAATTGAATGAAAGAAAAGGTTTTTATAAAAATGCTGATTTGTTAAAAATGCATGCTTACAAAGATGCTATCAGAAGAACTGGAGGTGCTTACATTCTTTATCCAGGGACAAAAAACGAGGAATTACGTGGCTTTCATGAAATAATTCCAGGTTTGGGCGCTTTTGCAATAAATCCTTCTGATGAAGCCATTGGATTAAAAAATCTATCTAATTTTATTGATAAAGTAATCCACCATTTATTAGATAGAGCCTCACAAAGAGATAACTTATCCGCTAAAATTTATTCTATACATAAAGAGAATAAAAAAGATTCAGATACCTTGAATGAGCAGATGCCTGAATTTATTAATGGCAAACGTTTAATTCCAGATGAAACTTTTGTTTTGGTTGGTTTTTCAAAAGAAGCTACAAGACTCAAATGGTATGAGAAAAACGGTAAATACAATTTCAGAATGGATGATAATAAAGGTTCTTTAGTTCTGGAATCGGATGTGGTTAATGCAAAATATTTACTGATTAGAGAAAGCGGAAATCCTACTGCCACTAAAATTTATCGTATCATCAGTAAAGGTCCAAAAGTATTTTCCAAAGAAAAGTTATCAGAACTTCAATATCCACATAGTGACAAACCACAAGATTTTTATTTAGTTGTTGATATTGAAAAACATCAAACAACTGATTTAGGAGAAAACCATTGGAATTATAAAGAATTAGAAAAATACAAAGAAGTTCTAAATAAAGAAGCAAATTTTAGAAAGGCTGCTGGTATTCCCTTTGCTGTTTCATTAAGTGAGTTGATGAGAGTGAAGAAATATTAGCAACAAATAACCTCTATATAAAGTATCTAGCCTAGATTCAAATTCTAAATTATTAAAAAATAATCCCCACCAATGCCAAAAACCGTAATGAGGTTTCGTTGGAATTTTTTATATTTACATAAAAGATAAAAGTAAGTAGTAAGGATTGTATAATGTATAATGTATAATTGTATAATGTATAATGTAAAATTACGAGTAAGTTGTTATGGATAAAATAACTCAAATCAATGTAGTGCTCAAAGAGTATTTTACACTGAATAAAACGGTTCGTAGTGTACCCGCAAAAGATATGATGCCTTATTTTATTCTTGCTGGTATTTTTCCTTCGGATCACAACAATGGGCGACCCATTCGCGATGTTTTGAGAAAACTAGATGCCGACAAAAAATTGCGCCGTATTCCCTTTGCCGTCGCCGAACGGAAAACGAAGAATACGAGTTGGTTTTTTAGGAGGCGTTAGGGGTTATGAATTGTGAATTATGAATTGTGAATTATGAATTGTGAATTATGAATTGTGAATTATGAATTGTGAATTATGAATTATGAGTTATGAATTATGAGTTATGAATTATGAGTTATGAATTATGAATTATGAATTATGAATTATGAATTATGAGGTGGGAGTTGGGAGTTATGAATTATGAATTATGAATTATGAGGTGGGTGATGGGTGTTGGGTTTTAAGAGTTTGGTATTTGGAGTTTAGAATTGAATTTTGAAATTGAAATTGAATTTTGAAGTTGAAATTGAATTTTGAAGTTGATATTGAATTTTGAAGTTGAAATTGAATTTTGAAGTTGATATTGAATTTTGAAGTTGATATTGAATTTTGAAGTTGAAATTGAATTTTGAAGTTGAAATTGAAATTGAATTTTGAAGTATCTCGTAGCCCCGAAAGGGAATTGAGTAGAGTCTTAGTCTATTTTTGTATAGCCTTAATTGTAATAGGGCAAGACATACTTTATAAACCATTGTGGTGGATTATCAGTTTTTAACATCATTGCACCTTTATAGACCTCAGCTATTAATTCTTGTGTTTTGCCTGAATTATCAAATAAATAGGCTCTGTAGCATAATGGTAATACAAGATGTACCATTTCTAAAGCTCTATAATATCTATTTAGTACTTTATCTTCGGAGACATTATGACCGCCTTTATCTACTCTGTTATTTACCCTAGAAATATTTACTTCTGGGCTATCTATACAAACAAAGTACAAATAAGCATCGTATCCTTTTTTAACAATAGTGTTAATTTCATTTATTTTTGATGAATGACTCATTACCGTTTCAAAACTAAAAGATTTGTTTTGTTTTATTAATAAGTCTCTGATAAATGATGCTACAAAAGCCCCTTCGTAACTATGAGTTTCTTTAGAAGCATCCACAATAAAGTTTTGTTTAATCAAAATGTTAATTTTATGGCCTTCTGTTTCGGCTTTTCTATATAACGATTTTGAGGAATCTAAAGATTTAAAATTTTCTAAATCAACTTGTGATGCCACAAGCCCCATCTCTTTTAAGTCAATAAGACCCGAGGACTTTAATTTGGTCTCTATTTCATCTGCATTTATAAAAAACCCAGTATTGTAATTCTTTGAAAATTCTTTAAAAAGAGTGCTTTTACCTGAACCATTAGGACCGGCAAATATTCTTATTTTTTTATTATTTGACATGCAATACCATCCCTTTTGTTAATTCAAAAGGTGCTTGTTTAGGTTCTATAACTCTATGTTTTTTTACTATCACCCCATCAGGGTCTTCTTCGTAAAGAAAGCCATCTTTAATAAATTGGACGGTCAGTCCTAAAGCTTTAGAAGCACGTAATGCGTCAGTAGCACTTACTTTAGCTGCTTTTTCAAGAGATTTTGTTTGTACAGCATCTTTTCTAAATACAAATTTTGATTTCATCTGTTGCTATTTTATTTTGGTATCTATTGACTTTCAATTGCGAGCCAGAATCGGTTCTATTGATTTGTTAGCTTTTTTTCAAAAAAATAATTATTACAGTACAAATATAATCAAATTAATACTTCTACAGATTTTTTTCGATTGAGAGATGGGAGTTAAAGGTTAGAAGTTAAAGGTTAGAAGTTAGAAGTTAGAGGTTAGAGGTTAGAGGTTAGAAGTTGGGAGTAGCCACTTAGCCCCCGAAGTAAGAATTGGTGAGGATTTTATATGCTTATGCGGTGATAAAACTCTTATTACACCGCAAAAATGCGGTGCAAAACTAAAATAATCGCCGCTTGTTACTCCATTTGCGGCGATTAAGCCATATATTTACAGCAAAAATCGGGTAAATATGTATATCCATCAAAAAAAAGATTGGCCTAATTTCACTTGGGATGCCGCTATCATAGCTCCTTTGCTTGGAGAAGTTAGACACTGGCAAGGCAAAATACTTGGGATGATGCAAGTACTTGGTTTTCGAATGCAAGAGGAAACCGAGCTTAAAACATTAACCTTAGATGTACTAAAATCAAGTGAAATTGAAGGAGAACATCTGAATCCAGAACAGGTTCGTTCTTCTATTGCAAAACGATTGGGTATTGTAATTGCTGGCGCAGTTCCTGCCGATCGCCATGTTGAAGGTGTTGTAGCCATGCTATTGGATGCTACTCAACGCTATAATGAACCTCTAAGCAACGAGCGTTTGTTTGGATGGCAGGCTGCCCTTTTTCCAACTGGACACAGTGGCATTTATAAAATAAAAACTGCCGCTTGGCGTGACGATACTATACAAGTAACCTCTGGTGCAATGGGAAAAGAAACAGTTCATTTTGAAGCACCGAGCGCCGATAAAGTACCGCTAGAAATGAATGCCTTTTTAACGTGGTTCAATTCCCCTCAAGATATGGATCCTGTACTCAAAGCTGCAATCGCTCATTTGTGGTTTGTGACAATTCATCCCTTTGAAGATGGCAACGGACGCGTCACTAGAGCCATAACCGATATGCAATTGGCTCGTGCCGACAAAAGCAAACAACGATTTTATTCGATGTCTGCCCAAATTCAAGCGGAGCGCAACACCTATTATGCAATATTGGAAGCTACACAAAAAGGGGATTTGGATATAACTTCCTGGTTGTGCTGGTTTTTGAATTGCTTGTTGCATTCGATGTCTCAGACCGATGCAACTATTGCTTTAACTTTAAAACGGGCTCAATTTTGGGAAACGCATCGAGCTACTGATTTTAACTCCCGCCAACACAAAATACTGCAACTCCTTTTGGATGATTTTTTTGGTAAACTAACGGTTTCAAAATATTCTAAAATCACAAAAGTTTCTTCGGATACGGCACTCAGAGACATTCAAAATTTAATGGGTAAAGGGATTTTGGAACAAGTAGGAAGTGGTAGGGGGACTTTTTATGTTATGAGTTAGAAGTTGGGAGTTATGAATTATGAATTGTGAATTATGAGTTAGGTGTTGGGCGTTAGGTGGAGGGTGTTGTGAGTTAGAGGTTATGGGTTGCAGGTCTTGAATGATTTTTTGACCGCAGATTGCCCAAGTTAACACAGATTTATTCTTTAGTTCAATTAGTTGATTTTCGTGAGTAGTACTTCAATCCATCTTTTGGGATAACCATACGAAGTAATCTAAGAACCTTCGGTTTCGAAATAGCGTGAATTTTACAACAATTACCTTCATTGTTGTAAGTGCATTGCGTCCGTTGGGTTCTAATTTTGTATTTATTACTAATGCAAAGATCGTATGTCATTTCCCAAAAATCATTCTCGACGAAAATTTATTCAACAAACTGCCATTGCGGGGACTGGTTTAATACTAACTATTTCACTGCATTTATTTGCGCGACAAAATTCAAACACTATGAGCACTACAACACCATCAAAAGGATACGCCGGAAAAGACGAAAACGGAACATTAAAATTGTGGAACTTCGAACGCAGGGCGCTGAGCGATCATGATATTTTAATTGACATCAAATTCTCTGGTATTTGCCATTCTGATATTCATACCATCAAAGGGCATTGGGGAAAACAAAAATATCCACAGGTTCCAGGACACGAAATTGCAGGTATCGTAACTGCCATTGGCAAAGACGTAACAAAGTTTAAAGTGGGTGATAGCGCTGGTGTAGGTTGTATGGTCAGCAGTTGTATGGAATGTGACAGCTGCAAAAGTGGCGAAGAACAACATTGCGAAACTACTGGAATGGTAGGCACTTATGGCTCGCCAGAAAAATCATCCCCAACAGGAATCACGCAAGGCCGTTACGCTAATAACATTGTGGTAACGGAACATTTTGCTATTAAAATCCCAAAAAATATAGACTTACAATATGCAGCGCCTTTACTTTGTGCAGGTATTACGACCTATTCGCCATTAATGAAAATAAAAATGAAAAAAGGGGATAAAATTGGCGTTGTGGGGATTGGCGGACTGGGACATATGGCAATCAAATTGGCGGTTTCTAAAGGAGCCGAAGTCTATGCGTTTACGACATCGCCTTCAAAACTCAATGACATCAAAGGTTTTGGTGCCAAAGAGGTGATTGTAGTGGACTCGGCAGCCAAATTAAAACCTTGGTTTGGAAAAATGGATTTTATGATTTCGACCGTTCCTTATGCTTATGAAATGTCCGATTACATTTCTTGTGTGAAACCCTACGGTTATTTTACCCAAGTGGGCATACCCATTAATGGTGAATTAAAGATTAATAATACGAATATGGTTTACAATCGAGTTAATTTCAACGGTTCGTTGATTGGTGGCATTTCGGAAACCCAAGAAGTAATGGATTACTGCGCAGCACACCAAATCTATCCCCAAATCGAAATCATTAAGGCGGATGAAATCAATGAGGCTTGGCAGAAAGTCGTGAATAAGGAAGCGCGTTATCGCTATGTAATTGATACTTCAACGATTTAATGATGTGCTAATTGAGTGTAGCCAAAAGCAAATGCTAGGGAAATCTTAAAAGACTGTATCCACTTGTAAAGCCACTGTACTTTCTTTCTGGTGCTAGGCTTCGACGAGTACCGCTTTTAATTAGTATTGATTTCTAATCTTTTGCAAAGTTGTCGCTCGTTCTGTCGCAGCAAATTTTTTAATCCTAATCAGTACTAAAAGTAGAAGTAGGATTGTTTTAGCAAATTAGCAACAACCGATATTCGCCTTCCTTTTCTTTTGGTGCCCTATGAATGCAGGGCAACACTTTTTGTGTTGGATGATCTACCGCCAAACGCCAAAGGTGTCCTAGTCCTAAATTGATTGGGGTTGCCTGGGGTTGGGCTTGATAATGCAAATCGAAATAATTTTCCTTTAAAAAGTCTTCAAATTCCTCGGCTGGACCATCGTGTAAGGCTGCCAGTTTCTCTCGAATTTCAGGAATCAGCACTTTCTGTTCCGCTTGGGAATTCGCAATAATATCGCTAGCTGTTCCGTGATAGGTGCATAAAAAAGTATCGGTTGCTATGGGTGAACGATCCACATGAAACGAATACACATCGGTGGATATGAAATCGAATTCCTCATCTCGTTCGTAACATTTCAATACATTTAGCGTTGGGGAAGCTCCGAAATCGGTTAATAATTGGAAATCATTTAGGATAATTTCTCTTGCCCTACTCCCCTGCTCTGATAGTTGGAGTGCCAAAAGATCTTTAGGAAAGACTTCCGTTATGTTTCCTTTTGGTTGCAGTTGATTTACAATCGCTGCAAAATCGCCTTCTAGTTTTCGGTTCCAACAAAGGGCATTCCGTTCTCCCTTGAAAGCGGTATGGACCAAGTCAGAAAAAGTGGTTACTATTCCAATTTGGTCGCTGTCAAAAAAAGTTTTATCCATTGTATGATTTCAAGTAGCTAGTTGCTTGATGCGTTACAAAAATAGGGAATTGTTTTGGGTTTTGGGTTTTGGGTTTTGGTGAGAAGAGACTTTTCCCTAGATAAGGTGCCTTCTGATATTTCTAGTAAATTAATTAACATTCTAATTTTTCAAGTATAGTTCTTTTGCAATTTTCTATTTGCTTACCTTTGGGAAACTTACTACTTCTTTTTTACTTCAAAAAAACACTACAGTTATGAAAACAATAAACGTTAAAGCCTTTGGCACCAAAGCTGCCGATGCTCCCTTGAATGAAATGACGATTACTCGAAGAGAAGTAACTGCAAAAGACATCGAAATCGAGATTTTATATTGTGGTGTTTGCCATTCTGATTTGCACACAGCAAAAAATGACTGGGGCTTTACTGTATATCCTACCGTTCCGGGTCACGAAATTGTGGGCCGAGTAACCCAAGTAGGAAGCGAAGTAACCAAACTAAAAGTAGGTGATCTTGCAGGCGTGGGTTGCTTGGTTGACTCCTGTCAATCTTGTTCGAGTTGCGAAAAAGATTTGGAACAATACTGCTTGAATGGTTGGGTGGGAACGTATGGAGGTTATGACAAACATTTGAACCAATCGACTCAAGGCGGTTACTCTGAAAAAATTGTGGTTGACGAACATTTCGTATTGAAAGTACCTGCGAATTTAGATTTGGCTGCCGTTGCGCCGTTGCTTTGTGCTGGAATTACTACTTGGTCGCCGCTCCGCCATTGGAATGTTACAAAAGGTAGTAAAGTTGCCGTTGTTGGTTTGGGTGGACTGGGTCATATGGCTATCAAATTAGCCAAAGGTTTAGGTGCTGAAGTGACGCTTTTCTCGAGAACGCCAGGTAAAGAAAAAGACGCTTTAGACTTGGGCGCTGATGCTGTTGTGATCTCTACTGATGACAATCAGATGGCTTCGGTGAGCGGAAAATTTGATTTGATTATTGATACTGTGCCTTATGTGCACGATGTGAATCCTTATGTTGGTTCTTTGACTATTTATGGTACGCTGGTTTTGGTTGGCTATCTTGGAGGTTTAGAACCTATTTTAAATACTGTTCCAATGATATTGGGACGCAAATCTATTGCTGGTTCTTTGATTGGTGGTATTGCCGAGACTCAGGAAATGCTGGACTTTTGTGGTGAACACAATATCGTTTCAGAAATTGAAATCATCAAAATGCAGGACATCAACGAAGCCTATGAAAGAATGCTCAAAAGCGATGTGCGGTATCGTTTTGTCATTGATATGGCGACTTTGAAATAACAATTGGCCCTTTAAAAAAATGAATCCCAAACACTTTTTGAATTTGTGTTTGGGATTTTTATTTGTTTTACTTTTTGAGTGTTCTTGCAAAAACTACTCTAAACCATATTAGGTGTATTTTTTGAACAGCTTATCTATCGCTTTTGCTAAGTCGAAATCTTTTGTGGTTATCCCATCAGCATCGTGAGTACAAAGGTCAATGGTCAGTTTGTTGTAGGTGTTTTTCCAATTAGGATGATGGGCAAACTTCTCTGCTAGCAATGCTACTGCGGTCATAAACGAAAACGCTTCGACAAAATCCTTAAATAGCAATTCCCGATGGAGGAATTCATCTTTTACTTTCCAAGCCGCATCTATTTCCGCCAAATTGTTCTCAATTTCTTGCTCGTTTAGCTTTTGCATATCCTTGTTTTTTTGTTTGTTCAATATCACAGCAATTACTATTTACTCTTTGACCAAATAAATTCCGTCTTCCTTAATCTCGATTAATTTTTCTTTATACAAAGCTCCAATGGCTTTCTTGAAGGTTTTTTTGCTCATTTTCAAGACCGTTTTGATGTCTTCGGGATGGGAGTTATCCGTTAAACGCAAGAAACCGCGACTGGCACGCAATTCATCCAGAATTTTCTCGGCATTGGGTTCAATGCTTTGGTAGCCTTGTATTTGGAGAGAAACATCAATTTTATTATCGGGACGAATGGTTTTGATATACCCTCGTAGTCGGTCTCCCGTTCGGATGGCATCGTCATATACCTCATCTTTATACAACAAGCCTTTGTGCTGCTCGTTGATGATGACGTTAATTCCTAATTCGGTGATGTGCGAAACGATTAAATCCACTTCTTCGCCTTTTTCAACGGTGATTTGGTCGTTTTTCAAAAACTGGTTGGTTTTGCTCGAAGCTACCAAACGCTTGGTTTTTTCGTCCATATACAAATAGACTAAATAGCGTTTCCCTTTTTCCATTGGACGCGCTTGCTCTTTGAATGGCACAAGAATGTCTTTTTCCATTCCCCAGTCCATAAAAGCCCCCACTTGATTGACATAATTTACTCTCAATAGCGCAAATTCATTCAATAAAATATAAGGTTCTAAGGTGGTGGCAACAGGACGTTCTTCGTGGTCTAAATACACAAAAACGATGATCTCCTCACCTATTTCCCAATCGTTGGGCACGTATTTATTGGGTAACAATATGTCGTGAATTCCTTCAGGATCTTTTTCAGGATTTCCCAAAAACAATCCGACTTTCGTGTCGCGTAATATGGTGAGCGTGTTGTATTTTCCTATTTCAATCATTATTTCTTCACATTTGTAAAGTGCAAAGGTACGCAGATTGAAAGGATTTATTTTGAAGGTACTCTATTGAAGTTTTTATTCTAATTCCTGCAGAATTACTTCAGCGGAATATTCTCTAATATTTCTAAAACAAATTTATAGAATTTCTGTGAAGATTTTATGGAAGCTCTTTCATCTGGAGAATGTGCTCCGTGAATTGTTGGTCCAAAAGAAATCATATCCATATCAGGATAATTTGTCCCTAGAATTCCACATTCTAAACCTGCGTGACAAGCCACTACTTTCGGTTTTTCGTGGTTTTGTTTCTCATAGATGTTCACCAATAAATCTAAGATTTCAGACTTTACGTTTGGAGTCCAACCCGGATACGAACCTGCTAAAATTACTTCGCAACCACATAATTCAAAAGCAGAACGCAAAGCATTCGCCAAATCAAACTTAGATGTTTCTACCGAAGAGCGCGTCAAACATCCAATGGTAATTTCGCCATCTTTGATAATTACTCGTGCAATATTATTTGAAGTTTCCACCAAATCTTCCATATCGGCTGACATTCTATAAACGCCGTTGTGAGCGGCATAAATCGAACGGAGAATTCCTTCCTGAACGCCCAAATCCATTACTTTTTTCGGTAAATCGCTTTTCACGATTTCGATAGTCAGGTTTGGTTCAGTTGTTTTATATTCGGTTTTGATGTCGTTGATCATTTCCTGCATATCAAAAACATAAGCTTCATCATACATTCCAGCCACAATAACTTTCGCCACACTTTCTCGCGGAATGGCGTTGCGTAAACTTCCTCCGTTGATTTCGGCAACTTGAAGTCCAAAATTCTCGAAAGCGTCGAACAACAAGCGGTTCATTATTTTGTTGGCATTCCCCAAACCTTTGTGAATATCCATTCCGGAATGTCCACCATTCAAGCCTTTTACAGTAATCATATAACCAACTGAACCTTCTGGAGTTTCCTCCTCGTGATAACCTCTAGTTGCAGTAACATCAATTCCACCTGCGCAACCAATGTCGATTTCGTCATCTTCTTCCGTGTCCATATTCAAAAGGATTTCGCCTTTCAGGATGCCGCCTTTTAAGTTTAATGCACCTGTCATTCCCGTTTCTTCATCTATGGTAAACAATGCTTCAATTGCAGGATGTTTGATTTCGTTGGATTCTAAAATTGCCATAATCATCGCTACGCCAAGACCGTTATCAGCACCAAGTGTGGTTCCACGAGCACGAACCCAGTCGCCATCAACGTACGTGTCAATTCCTTGTTTGTCGAAATCAAAAACGGTATCAGCATTTTTTTGATGGACCATATCGAGATGCCCTTGAAGTACAATTGGTTTGCGGTTTTCCATTCCAGGAGTCGCGGGTTTGCGGATAATTACGTTTCGGATATCGTCTTCAAAGGTTTCTAATCCCAATGAATTTCCGAAGTTTTTCATAAATTCAATAACACGTTCTTCTTTTTTTGAAGGACGGGGAACAGCATTCAAATCGGCAAATTTGTTCCAAAGTGCTTTAGGTTCTAGATTTCTTATTTCTTGGCTCATTGTTTGTGTTTAGCTTATTTATTCGATTCCTTCAATTCTATCAATAAAAACATTAACCAGTTTGTGTCCATTATTTATTTCTAAAATATTGCTCCAAAGCTTATTTATAACAACAAAAAACGGCTTCATTTTTAAATTTCCAAATCTAATATGAATAACTTTTGGAGGTGGTAAATTCAACATTATTTTATGAGAAAAATCTATATCTTTAGTAATAATTGTTAAATTATTATTTTTTGCATAAGTCCAAATTTCTTCATCTGACCATTTACTATTTAAATCTTTTTGATGAATAAATTCAGGAGAATTCCAGAGAGCAAAATAATAAGGAAGGTTTATGTCTATTAAATATTTTGGCATTTAAGCAACATATTTAATAGTGAAATTTCTTTTCATCAAATCTGATGCAAATTTTAAACAAGCGTCAATATCTTCATTTTCTAAATCTGGATATTGATATAAGAGTTCTTCACGCGTCTCGCCCGCACTTAGAAATTCAAGAATTGTGTTTACTGTAAGTCTTGTGCCACGAATTGTCGGTTTTCCGTTGCAAAGGTCAGCATCGATTGTTATTCTTTCAGCAATATATTCCATAACATTATTGTTTTACAAAACAAATTTACAAAAAAAGAATGCGAACTACTCTATTTATTGTTATTTTTATGCCAAAAGCAAAACCGTGAAAAGAAAATTTATTCTTCCTCTATTTCTTGTAATTCAGATTCTATTTCTCAAAATAATTGCCTTTTTTCCGGAGTTTGTAGAACGATTTTACAGCAATGGTTTGTATGTTTTTGTTTCCAAAATTTTACGAATCACTTTTGGAATAATCCCTTTTTCTGTTGGTGATGTTATTTATGGAATCCTGATTTTATATCTGCTGAAATCGATTTGGAATTCTAGAAAAACTTGGAAGTTAGAATGGAAAGATACTATTTTAAAGGTTTTAAGCGTGCTTTCGGTGGCATATTTCCTTTTTTATTTTTTATGGGCGATGAATTATTACCGTCAACCGCTTTTTGAAAAAATGAAAATTGAACGGGATTATACCGATGCTGATTTGTTGGATTTTACTAAAAAGCTGATTGCCAAAACCAACGAAATTCAAACCCAAATTACCAAAAACGACAGCCTGAAAGTCGTATTTCCGTATACGAATGAGCAAGTTTTCGAGATGAATTTGAATGGGTACAAAACGCTTTCGACTCAGTATGCTTTCTTTGACTATAAAAATCCCAGCATCAAAAAATCACTTTTTAGTTTGCCGTTGACTTATATGGGTTTTGGAGGCTATTTGAATCCGTTTACAAATGAAGCGCAGGTGAATTACTTGATGCCAATGTACAATTCCCCGACCACTACTTGTCACGAAATGGCACATCAAATGGGTTTTGCCAGCGAAAGCGAATGTAATTTTATTGGATTTCTAGCTTCGGTGAAAAATGATAATTTGTATTTTCAGTATTCGGGCTACAGTACTGCTTTGCGCTATTGTTTGAGCAATTGGTATGCTCGGGATGAAAAAGTGTATGACGAATTATTGAAAACCGTTCATCCAGGAATTTTGAAAAACTATCAGGAAAGCGAGGATTTTTGGAAACAATATGATACTTTTATTGATAAAGGGTTTCATGCCTTTTACGACAATTTCCTAAAAATGAACCAGCAAAAAGACGGCATGGAAGGTTATAGCAAATTCGTGAATTTGTTAGTGAATTATTATAAAAACGATAGGTTCTAAAAACAATTTGTTTCACACCAAATAAAAATTTCAACAATGCTCGATACTGAAAAACTAAATTATTATTTTGGAGTTTTTAAAAATCTAGAATTAAAAGATTTAACAGCCATATTCAATTTGGTTACCATTAGAAGGTTTAAAACAGGAGAAATTTTTATAAAACCTGGCGAACAGTATAAAAAAATAGGCTACATCCAGAAAGGTCTAATTCGGGCGTATCACCTAAAAGATAATGGTGACGAAATTACAACGCTAATTAGATGGGAAGATCAGTTTATTGCATCACATGACAGCATTTTATTTGATGAGCCCTCGCGATTTATCTATCAAGCAATTGAAAAAACCATTCTACTTGAAGTTGACTATGTTATCGCACAGAATTTTATGGCTAAAAACCCAAAACTAGAAATAGGTCGCGTTCACTTTTTAAGAAAAATGCTTGGAGAAACAATTTTAAATGTTGAAACGTTTATTTTACTAACTCCTGAAGAACGTTATTTGAAATTTATAAAAGACAAACCCGATATTGTCAATAGAGTGCCTAGTAAATATATTGCTACATTATTAGGAATCACTCCAGTTTCATTAAGCAGAATTCGAGGTAGAATTGCAAATCAGAAAAAGCATTAATTATCTTTTGTTAATTTTTGTCTGAATAAATTCAAATAGTTTTACATCATAATAATAAAATTAAATTATGATGGAAACAATTATCAAATACTTCGAGTTTTATTTCATCTCTAGTTTGAGATATTTTCTGTTTACAGGCCTCTTTTTTGGTGTTTTTTACACTTTTTTCAAAACAAAATTTGAGGCTTCAAAAATTCAAGATAAAAAAGCAACAAAAAAAGATTTCTACAGAGAAATTTTTCAATCTTTACAATCCAATTTGGTGCTTACCTTTTTTGCACTTCTTGTGTTTTTTACTCCTTTGAGAGATTATACACTAGTCTATACCTCAGCTTTTACATATCCGCTCATATGGATTCCTGTTAGTCTTTTATTGTGCTTGGTGGTTCACGATTCCTATTTTTATTGGATGCATAGAATTTTACATGACAAACGAATATTCCGCTTTACTCATTTAGTGCATCACAAATCTATAAATCCGTCGCCTTTTACAAGCTATTCCTTTCATTTTCTGGAGGCCATAACCGAAGGATTGGTTATTTTTATTATTGTGTTTTTGATTCCAATTCATCCAATAACCTTAATTGCTTTTGGATTGATAAGTTTTATAATGAATATATACGGGCATTTAGGCTATGAAATAATGCCCAAATCTTTTCGAAATTCTTATCTCTTTGAAATCATCAATAGTTCTGTTTATCACAATCTACACCATAAAAAATTCAACGGGAATTATAGCTTATACTTTCGATTTTGGGATAAACTAATGCACACCGAAAACCCAGATTATGAATTGGAATATGACCGAATTCAAGAAAAAAGATTTAATAACAACAATAAATAAAATCAATTTAAAACTAACTATTATGATACAAAAACTAAAAAAAACAGGATTATCGTTACTCTTATGCCTACTTGCGCTAAACAATTCAATTGCTCAAAGCACCTACAATTCAACAAATTATGCCACTATTGGTGATGCTTTTTATCTAACAACTGCCGCTAACAATCTCAGTACAGATTATAGCAAAACAGGAACTAACTATAATTGGAACTTTGCTACATTGACCGGAGTTTCTCAAAATGAATTGCAATTTAAAAATCCAAATACAACTGGATACCCATCTTTTCCTTATATATATAGTACCAGAAATACCAATTTAGCTTCAACAAACGGAACTTCAACCACCATAAACATTGGTGGGAAAACAATAGGCACTCAAGATTACAATGATTATTTTAAAAAATCGGATGGCGATTTGACACAAGTAGCCTCAGCTTACAAATTAAATTATAATGGCACCTTGATTCCCGTTGCAAATAAATTCACCATACCAGACAAAATTTATACTTTTCCGCTAAAATTTGATAATACTGAAACTAATAATTCAGAATACACGGTTAATATTCCCGGAATTTATTACCAAAGTAAAACATTAACCAGAACAAATTTTGTAGATGGTTGGGGAAGTGTAAGTACGCCCTTCGGAAATTTTTCGAATGTGTTACGAATGACCACTACTTTAGTCGAAAATGACAGTATTTCTATTGTTGGTGAAGGACTTCCAAGAGTAATTAGAACCAGTCGAGAATTAAAATGGTTTGACACTTCAAAAAAATATCCGGTTTTGATTGTAACACAATGTTTTGCTGCAAACATTTGGACAACAACTAAAATTGAGTATTTGGATGCTAAAAAAAATTTTCAAACTGTTGCAAGATTTGCCTATAGTCCAACTTTACCAATTGCAGGCGCAAATGTATATTTTCAAAATTTAAGTACCAATGCTACTAAATACAGTTGGGATTTTGGTGATCCTGATAGT
>CAMBHH010000042.1 GCA_945866505.1 Flavobacterium psychrophilum | reverse complement strand
TAGCGCTGTAAGTCAAAAAGTTCACGAGTTCTCAAACTAAAACCCTGTTCCAAATCTGGAACAGGGTTTTTGGTTTTAGCAAAAGAAGAGGTAGAATCGCCGCTTGAACTACTTGTTCAGTACTTTTTTACTTACTACAGCATTGGCTTCAACACTAACTTTCACAATTAATAGCTGACGACCTGCTTTCAAGTTGCTAATACTAGCTGCGTTTGATTGCACATTTTTTTGTTGCGCTATCATTCGCCCTTGTAAATCAAACACTTCAATGGTTTTAATTGCCTTTGCTGCGGAATTTACATAAAGAACACCATTATTTATAAACATTTTCACATTATTTTCGTTGAATGTTGACTCTTTAACTTTCAATGGAGACATTATTGCAAAAGCAGTCGCTACTGAACTTGCCACACCATAATTTCCATCAGCCGCTACGGTTGCGGTTACAGTATAACTGCCTTCTTCTTTGGGTAGGGTGGTACTTGGACCATACGTTGGGCTAACGCCTTCGTAACTGAAAGTATAACTAGTCCCTGTTCCAGTGTTTGTGGCAACAGTTGGTCCTTGTGGATTTCCATCATAAAAATAAGTTCCCACTACTGGCGTTACCACTGGGGTCGCTAGACCTATTTCAAATTGGCCTACAACAATTCCTGTTAGCGTAGTATAATTAGCAGTATCCGTAGGGATAAAACTAGCTAGAACCTCATAACTACCGATAGCCGTTTGCGAAGCAGCTCCTCCAACCATAACAGTACTTACGTTTCCAGGTGCAGAACTTGAAACTATATTTAGGGTGGGACTTTGAGTAGAACCTGTATATACGGCTGGGGAATTGGTAACCGCTAGAGTTGCCGTTGGTGTAGCTTTGCCAATAACAAAATTTCCTGCTGCTATTCCAGTTAGAGTAGTATAGTTAATATTATCTTTAGGGACAAAACTTGCTGTTACAGCATAACTCCCTACATCAGTTTGCGAGGCAGCTCCTCCAATAGAAATGTTACTAATTGACCCTAAGTCAACTGAACCAATAATGTTTCCAATCAAAGCACTTTGAGGTGCACCATTATAGATTACCGGTGAATTAACCACTTCAAAAGTAGCTGTTGGTACGGCTTTATTAATGATAAAAGAGGTTGCTGCTGAAGTTGCAGCAACATAATTCATGTCAATGGCGACCATAGCTGTAACGGTGTAGCTGCCCGCATTCGTTGGTGGTGTTGCACTTGCTGGGTAAGCTGTACCACTTACGCCAACATAACTGTAGGTTACAACTCCCGTTGAAGCAGTAGTCACAGCATTTGGACCTTGTGGCATACCAGTATATGTATAGGTTTCCACTACGGGTGCAACTGTGGGCGTTGCTTTGCTTATAGTAAAAGGAGTTGCTGCCGAGGTGGCTTCATTATAATTTGTAGTTTGCCCAACGGTAGCCGTTGCTGTATAATTACCAGCATTCGTTGGTGGTATTGCACTTGCGGGGTAATCTGTGCCAGATACTCCAACATAGCTGTAAGTTAAGGTACCAAGTGTATTCGGAGCAGTTGTCGTATTGGCAGTTGTTTTTACCGTTGTTGGGCCTTGTGAATTTCCGTTGTAAACATAAGTACCTATAGTGGGGGTTATGGCTTGATTAATTCGGGTGATCGTAAATACAGATGCAACATAGGCAAATCCCTCAGCTACCGTTGGGAATTTGATGTTTGCCATCGCAATGTATGATCCAGCATTGATTGGGGCAAAGGCTTGAGTTCCAGAAATAGTGCCTCCTCTATAGGCATAGGTAATGGTAGAGGAACTTGAAAAGGTGGGTGATTGTCGCACACCAACTTGATACGGATAACTATAAGGCGCATTTCCACTAACCGTTAATGCTGAAGGAACCCCTGGCTCAATACTCAAATCATCCATATGCACTGGAGTCATTATGGTACTGTTTTTATCGTTTAATAATCGATCTATTTTGAAAATGCTGAGCACTAAACTGGCTTGTGGCGCTATAAAAGTGTAGGTGTATTTTACATAGCCATCTGCCAAAGTGGTAGGAACAATATAAAAGCTAAAGGTAGGGGCAAAAGCGACACCATCGGGATCGCTTGTACTTCCGTCATATATTCTGACGTAGATACCATCCGAGCTAGGCGCTTTTTCAGGATTGTCAAAACGAGCATAGAGTGTAAGTGTATAAGTAGTACCCGGAACTGCCGTAAAATGTTGACGAAGTGGCGAATACCTATCAGGTAATGCGAGACTATTTGTTCCAGTGCGGGCAGTCGTAGCATCAACTGAAATGATCGGGAAGTTAAGGCCAGAAGCTGACCATGGTGATGAAACCGTGCTTAAATCACCCGCAGGAAGACCTTCAAAGCCTCCTGCTGTAAGCAAATCTTGTCCGAACGATACCGAGGAAAGTGCCATAAGCGCAAAAAGTAAAAGTTTTTTCATTTGTAGATAGTTTTTGTTTTGTGATTAATTATTTTTGGAAGAAGTAAAAAATAATACTTATTTTTTAAGATAATGAACGTAATTTTAATTTGACATAGATTTAAAACGATTTCGTAAATGTATAATTTTAAATTTAGTAAACCAAAAATCGGAATGCTTTCACTGTTTTGTCCAAAAATCGGATTATAAAAAAGAATAAATTTTAACGATTTGTAATTTAGATAAGTTTCTTTACTGTTGATTTTCAATAGTATAAAACTAAGTTCCCTTAAATAGTGGGATGTGTCGGCATTTTTTTTTGATGATTGCCTTTGCGTGAAATATGTAATTTCTTTTTGTTTAGAATGAATCTTTTATAAACCAAAATCAAAATAGTTTTTACGATACCATAACCACTTTTTTCTTAAAGCTACTTTTATTTTATCTATTTAGATGGTGTGTTAGATAAAAATAGCTATGTTTGTACTAAGTATTTTTACTTATTTTTATAAAAGAATTTTATGATACAAGTCGAAGAAGCTTTAATGGTAGTTGAGGAAAATTGCTATAAAATGCCAACCGAAAAAATTAAAGCAAGTAAATCACTTGGCTATATTTTATCGGAAGCCATTTATTCCCCAATGAATATGCCGCCATTCAGACAATCGGCAATGGATGGTTATGCCTTTTCGCATAGTGAATTAACAAACTACGAGGTTGCAAGTATTTCAAAAGCTGGAGATTATTCTAATCTTAAACTGAACGAAAATCAAGCTATAAGAATATTTACAGGTGCTTTTATTCCTGACGATCTTGATACTGTTGTTATGCAAGAGCACATCTCTAAAAAAGGTACTAGTATTGCCATTAATACTTTGCCAACCGTTGGTGCAAATGTTAGAAATGAAGGAGAGCAAATCAAAAAACACGAACTCGTACTTCAAAAAGATACTATAATTACTCCTGCGGCAGTGGGTTTTTTAGCTTGTTTAGGAATAACTGAAATAATGGTGTATGCTAAGCCAAAAGTGGCTATTGTTGTTACAGGAAATGAATTAGTTCCTCTTGGTAAAAAATTACCAAAAGGTAAAATTTATGAAAGTAATTCGTTGATGATAGCTGCTGCTTTAAAGGGAATTGGAATTAAAAAGGTAAAAATATTTAAGGTAAAAGATAGTTTGAAAGCCACAAAAAAGGTTTTAAATAAATGCCTTTCTAATTTTGACGTAGTGTTAGTTTCAGGTGGAATTTCGGTGGGTGATTATGACTTTGTAAAAGAGGCACTTTTAGCCAATGGAGTTGAAGAATTATTTTATAAAATCAATCAAAAACCTGGTAAACCTTTGTTTTTTGGAAAAAAGGATGCGACTATTGTTTTTGCTTTACCTGGAAACCCCGCTTCGGCATTGAGTAGTTTTTATATTTATGTTCTGCCAGCATTAAAAATAAGAATGGGTTTTGAAGCGATTCATTTACCAAAAATTAACCGTAAAATAAATACAGATTTTACAAATTTTTTTGGGAAATCCTTGTTTTTAAAAGCGTTTTATAATGACGAGCATGTTGAAGTTTTAGAGAGTCAAAGTTCAGCAATGTTAAATACTTTTGCAGTCGCCAATAGCTTCATTTATATTCCTTTTGATTTGGAAAATGTTAAAAAAAACCAAGAAGTCACAGTAATACCTTTCTGTTAAAAGAGATTTTATGCCAATAGTTAATAATGATTTTCTAATTTTATTCTGCATCTTATTAGCTGTAGTTGCCTTTCTGTATTCCAGCGTGGGTCACGGCGGTGCATCTGGATATCTAGCTTTAATGGCTATTTTTTCGGTGCCAATAGCGGTGATGAAACCATCGGCTTTATTACTGAATTTGTTTGTTTCTGGAATTTCATTTTTCTTTTATTACAAAAAAGATTTTTTCAAACCAAAGCTATTTTATCCTTTTGCCATAACCTCGGTACCAGCTGCTTTTATTGGAGGCTTGATTCCATTAGAAAATGGCTTTTACAAAATAGCATTGGGAATTGTTTTGATTCTGGCCGCTTTACGATTGTTGGGTTTTTTCACTCCTGCAGAAAAAGAAAATGTAAAAATAAATATTCCTTTGGCATTAGTAATGGGGTTTGGTATTGGTTTATTATCCGGAATGTTAGGCATTGGTGGAGGTGTTATTCTGAGTCCAATTCTATTAATTTTGGGTTGGGCAACACTCAAAGAAACCGCGTCTATTTCAAGTTTGTTTATTTTTGTAAATTCTCTTGCGGGACTTTCAGGTTTTTTTCTGGGAAACAAAACGATTCCAACCGAGAGTTTTTACTTGGTTCCGATTGCTGTTTTTGGAGGAATATTGGGAGCGTATTATGGCAGCGGCTATTTTTCGAACAAGGTTTTAAAATATGTTTTGGCAACGGTAATCTTATTGGCAAGTGCAAAATTAATTTTTTAAAATATGCAAGTATCAATTCTTTGTGGTGGAAAAAGCAGCCGAATGCAATCGGAGAAAGGATTGACTTTGTTTCGAAACAAACCATTTATTGAACATATTATTGATGCGGTTTTACCAATAACTTCTACTATTCAACTAATTACAAATAGTAGCGAGTACGATTACCTAAAATACGATACAATTAAAGATGTTATAATAGACAAAGGTCCAATGGGTGCAATTTATACTGCATTAGTTCATTCGGATTCCGAATTAAATTTGATTTTGAGTTGCGATATTCCTTTAATTTCTGCAACAATGCTGCGAGAATTAATAGAAAAGCATAATAGCAGTTTTGATGTATCTATTTTTGAAGAAACCAATCGAGTTCATCCTTTGATAGGAATTTATTCAAAAAATGTATTGCCGATGTTAAAAAATAGAATTGATGCCAACGAATTGAAAATGATGCACTTTATTTCCAATAGTAAACATCAATTGATTTGGGTTGAAGACGAGAATAAGCAGCAATTTCAAAATGTAAATTCGCTTTTAGAATTGCAGGAATTGAATGTTAAATACAATTAGATAGAATGGAGAAATCAAATAACCCAAAATTAACCGTAGTAGGTGCAGGTCCAGGTGATGTAGAATTGATTACTTTGAAAGCCATCAAAGCACTCGAAAATGCAGATGTAGTCTTGTATGACGCACTTGTAAACGAAGAATTATTGCAGTATGCAACAACTGCTGAAATCATTTTTGTAGGTAAACGTTTTGGTTGTCACGCGTATAGTCAAGACCAAATTAACGAACTTATTGTGTCTATGGCAAAACGTTTTGGTCATGTCGTTCGACTAAAAGGTGGTGATCCATTCGTGTTTGGTAGAGGAAGCGAAGAGATAGAATATGCACAACAATTTGGGATTGAAACCGCTATTGTTCCGGGAATTTCTTCGGCTTTAGGCGTACCAACATCCAATGGAATTAGCCTGACCCAACGAGGAATTGCAGAAAGTTTCTGGGTAATTACCGGAACAACTTCTGATCATAAACTTTCAAAAGATGTTGAGTTGGCTTCGCAATCATCGGCAACAGTGGTCATATTAATGGGAATGAATAAATTGGACGAAATCATTTCTATTTTTCAAAAAAATAGAACCGATAATTTGCCTATTGCCATTATTCAAAACGGAACAAAAGAAAATGAAAAAAAAGTAGTTGGAACCATAAGCACAATTAAGAAGTTGGTAGAAGAGCAACAATTTTCTTCTCCAGCGATTATCATAATAGGAGAAGTAGTCAAACATTACTCTACTTTTACTTATTGTTTTCAAAAAGAAGATGCACTTGAGGAGTTTGTTTTTCAAAATCTAAATTTCATATAATGATTACAGTAAAATATTTTGGTGCCATAGCAGAGAAAACAGGAAGTCAGACAGAGGAATTTTCTTTTGCTGATAAGTCTTTGCATCATTTGCTATCAGCATTAGAACAAAAGTACCAATTCAAGGAGTTGTCTTTTAGTGTTGCAATCAATCAAAAAATCCTTCAGGACACTGCAAATTATCAGTTGAAAGTGGATGATATTATTGCCTTATTACCGCCATTTGCTGGGGGTTAAACTAATTTTTTATGGAAACTACACGATACAACCGACAAATAATACTCCCAGAAGTTGGCACTAGTGGGCAGCAAAAACTCCAACAAGCCAAGGTATTACTCATTGGTGTTGGTGGTTTAGGTTCGGCAGTTTTACCTTATTTGGTCGCAGCTGGCGTGGGAGAAATTGGAATTATCGACGACGATATAATTGACATCAGCAATTTGCAACGGCAGGTGATTTACGACACCAATACTGTTGGGAAAAGCAAAGTGTTACAGGCTCAAAAAGTGGCTTTAGCCCTAAATCCTTCGGTTAAAATCAATGCAATTGACGAAAAATTAAATCCTAAAAATGCCATTTCCCAATTCGAAAAGTATGACATTATGGTGGATGCAACAGATAATTTGGACTCCAAATATCTGATTAACGATGCCTGTTGTGTCACCAATAAACCTTTTGTTTACGGCTCTATTTATAAGTTTGAGGGACAAGTATCTGTTTTTAATTATAAAAACGGACCCACATATCGTTGCCTATTTCAAGAAAAAACTAATGATTCTAGCAACTGCAATGAGTTAGGCGTGTTAGGAACATCAGTGGGAATAATAGGAATGTTTCAAGCCAATGAAGTTTTAAAAATGATTTTAGAAATAGGAGAAATTTTGAGCGGAAAATTATTGGTCTATACTATGTTGAATAGCGAACAACAAAAGTTTGAGTTCTGCAAATCAGTGGAACACACCATTGATTTTAAGGCTTTTGAAATGAAATATGCATTAGATAAGAGTTCCGTTATTGAAATTTTAGCTGCTGAAGCATTCGAACAAATTAATAATCCGCAAGTTGTTTTCTTAGATGTTCGAAATTGGGATGAAAGTCCAAAAATAGACTTGCAAAATAGCATCCAGATTCCATTGCATAATCTAAAAAATGAATTGTCGAAATTGAATGTAGATTCAACAATATTTGCATTTTGTCAATCGGGAAGTAGAAGCAAAAAAGCAGTTGAAATTCTATTGCAACATAATTTCAAGATTGCCAAAAGTATCATTGGAGGGGCAAATTCTTTAGCCAAGTTTACTCAAGATTCACTCGATTCTGTATCGATAAAATAACTATAATTATGAGCAAAAAAACTGTTTTCATTCAAGGTCCTATTTCATCCGAATTTATTGGACAGTCGATTGCCAAACATCAATCGAAGCATACCATTGGCGCACACAATATTTTTTTAGGTCAGGTGAGAGCAGATGAAATTGAAGGTAATGTCGTTGCAGCAATAGAATATTCGGCTTATGAAGAAATGGCTGACGAGGCGATGTTAGTAATAAGAGAAAAAGCTTTTGCTCAATTCGACTTGATTTGTATGCACATTTACCATAGTATAGGCGAAGTCAAAGCGGGAGAAATTTGTTTGTTCGTCTTTGTTTCAGCAACAAGACGGGCACAAGTATATGAAGCCACAGAAGCGATTGTGAATTGGATTAAAACAGAAGTACCTATTTTCGGCAAAGAGCTATTTGAAAACAGTACTTTTGCTTGGAAGAAAAACACTTAAAAATGGTTGATATCACACATAAAATAAGTACGCTGAGAGTAGCTACAGCCAAAGCAACCGTTAAAGTTAGCCAACAAGCCACCATTGATGCTATTGTAAACAACCTTGTTCCAAAAGGGAACGTATTTGAAATGGCGAAAACAGCTGGACTGTTCGCTGTAAAAAACACACATCTTTCCATTCCAGATTGTCATCCAATTCCAATTGAATTTACTTCGGTGGAATATGAAATAAATGATTTAAGTATTGATATTATTATAAAAGTAAAAACGGTTTACAAAACCGGAGTAGAAGTAGAGGCAATGCACGGTGCATCTATTGTGGCGCTCACCATGTACGATATGTTGAAACCAATTGATAAAAGTATTGAAATTTCAACAATAAAATTGATCAGCAAAGAAGGTGGGAAATCTTCTTTTAAGAATCGTTTTCCATCAACAATTAAAGCGGCAGTTTTTGTTTGTTCGGATTCTGTTTTTGCTGGAGACAAAGAAGATAAATCAGGAAAAATAATTGTCGAAAAGTTGGAAGTTTGTGGCGTCGAAACCACGCATTATGAAATCATTCCGGATGAAATGGACATTATTCAAGAGCGCACTAAAGCCTTTGCAAAGGAAAATCAACTGATTATTTTTACGGGAGGAACAGGGCTTTCACCAAGAGATGTCACGCCGCAGGCATTGCAATCGTTATTAGAAACCCGAATCCCGGGAATTGAGGAAGCGGTGCGCAATTATGGACAAGACCGTATGCCTTATTCAATGCTTTCGCGAACAGTTGCTGGAACAATTGGAAATGCACTAGTATTGGCTTTGCCAGGATCAACTAAAGGAGCATCAGAATCTATGGACGCTATATTTCCGCATGTTTTGCACGTTTTTCATATTTTAAAAGGAAACAATCACGATGCAAAATAACATTATTTTAACGGATGATTTTGGACGCAAACACAACTATTTGCGGATTTCGTTAATCGAAAAATGCAATTTGCGTTGTACGTATTGTATGCCAGCCAGCGGCATTTTGTTAAGTCCAAAATCGAGTTTGATGACGGCAGATGAAATTTATGCTATTGCAAAAACTTTCGTCAATAATGGTGTTAATAAAATAAGACTTACAGGAGGAGAACCGCTTTTAAGGAAAGATTTCCCCGAAATAATTACCCAATTAGCTTCGTTAAAAACCGAAATATCTATCACTACAAACGGTATTCTGATTGACAAGCACATAGACATTCTGAAACAGTACAATGTCATAAAAATCAACTTGAGCTTAGATACTTTGGTGCCTTCCAAATTTCAAACCATTACTTTAAGAAATCAATTCGATAAAGTGATTGATAATTTGCATTTGCTCTTGAATAATGATTTCAAAATCAAAATCAACGTGGTTCTAATAAAAGGATTTAATGACAATGAAATCATTGATTTTATAAATCTTACGCAACATTTGCCCATTTCAATTCGGTTTATAGAATTTATGCCTTTTGCCGGAAATGACTGGGATAAAAGCAAAATGGTCTCTCAAGATGAAATTTTGAACCAAGTAGAAAATCATTTTTCGATTTCTAAAGTAGAAAAATTAGAAAACGAAAAGAATTTTACCGCCCGAGAATTCAAAATAAAAAACCATTTGGGAAGTTTTGGCTTCATCAGTTCTATTACCAATCCTTTTTGCGATGGTTGCAATAGAATTCGCCTTACGGCCAATGGCAAAATTAAAAACTGCTTATTTTCTAACTCTGAAACCGATTTGCTCACAGCATTTAGAAATGGCGAATCGATTGAAGATTTGATAGATTTTTCTATTAAAAACAAAAAGAAAATACGAGCCGGAATGAACACTGTCGACCAAGTTAGCAATCCAGTTTTGAATCAAGACAACCGAAGTATGATTACTATTGGCGGTTAATTTGATTTAGGTTATAAATCTCTTTTGTATTACACAAATTAGAACTCAAAATAGATTCAATTGAATCAAAATCAGACTTATTTTTTTCATTTTCTCTTCTTTTTTCCCAGCAATTAGTTTCAAACGATCTTGAAACCGACGTATTTCTTCTAAGTTCTAAAATTGTAACGTACTCGTAAAATTCTCTTTATCGTAATTATACTTGCGGCAATAATTACCATATCAGCTGTTGGGTTTATTTTACAGACCATATTTAGCTTATAAAATTCTTTAAAGTATTATAAATTTTAATTTTCTTAATGAAGGTAACGGTTCGTATGTTTTAGCTGTTTACACAAAGCGCAGTAAAACCTTTTTTTTCAAAGAATTTTCAATCGAAACCTAGTAATTATACAAGTTTTTAAAATAATTATGAAACCCAACTTCGGTACATTCAATATAATTTTACTGTTATTAAAATTCTAAAAAATCCTGATATGGAACCCAATAAAAAAATTACAACAAAGAAAAAACAATCGCCACATCAAACAAAAGTTGCCGAAGTAATGCACGAATTCAAAGAAGGTGACTTGCATTCTGGTAAAAGCGAAACCATTGTAACCAATCCAAAACAAGCCATCGCCATTGCATTGAGCGAAGCGGAAGGCTTAGATGATCAACCAAGAAAATGAGTGTTTCAAATGAAATATGTACTTACTATACTTCTTACTTTTCTATTTTTTTCGTGCAAGGAAAAGCTCGAAGAAACCAAACCTACCGTTGGCGACATCACCGAAAGCGTTTATGCATCGGGAATTATAAAATCTGAGAATCAATACACTGTTTTTTCAACCGTAAGTGGTATTCTCAAGAAAATTGATGTTGTTGCTGGGCAAACTATTGCCAAAGACCAATTGTTGTTTGAATTGGAAAATGACAAAGCCCGATTGAATACCGAAAACGCAAGATTGGCCTATCAATTAAGCCAAAATGACAACCATTTTATTCAAGATAAAATCTCGGAAATGGAAATCAAAGTCCAACTGGCAAGCGAAAAATTGTTGGTCGATAAATCATTTTACGACAGGAACAAACGCATTAAAGAATACAATATCATTTCGGAAGTCGATTTTGAGAAAGTGGCGTTGGCATACAAATCATCACAATTGAATTTGAAAACTTTAGAAAAACAATTGGCACAACTCAAAGCTCAATTAAAATTTGAGCAAAATAAAAACAATATTTTATTGCAAATTGGACAAGAAACGCAAAATGATTTTCAAATAAAAAGTGCTTTTTCGGGAGAATTATTTGACGTTTTGGTAAAAGAAGGCACATTGGTTTCGCCACAAATTCCGTTGGCAATTATTGGTCAAAAAAACGCTTTTCTATTGGAACTCGAAGTGGATGAAAATGATATGGCTCGCATCAAATTAAATCAATCGGTTTTAATCACATTAGACAGTTACAAAAACCAAGTTTTTGATGCCAAAGTAGATAAAATTTATCCGATTATGAATGAACAATCCCGAACATTTAAAATCGAAGCCCATTTTATAAATCCGCCGAAAAAATTGTACCCCAATCTTTCAGCTGAAGCCAATATTGTCATTCGAACAAAAAAAAATGCGATAACCATTCCGAAAGATTATTTGTTAAGAGGCGATTCGATTCAAATCGGTAAAGATGAAAAACGAAAAGTAAAAATAGGCCTATCCGATTATCAAAAAGTAGAAATTCTTCAAGGTTTAAAAGCCAATGAAACGATTTATAAACCCAAGTAATGAACTACAAACTGATATTGAATATTGCTATTCATTTGCTCAGAGCGAGACTCAAACAAACCATTGTTGCAGCCGTTGGTGTTACTTTTAGTATCGCAATGTTTATCGCTTTGGTTAGTTTTATGAATGGTTTAAACGATTTGCTTGATGGCTTAATGCTAGACAAAACACCACACGTTCGATTGTATAATGAAGTTAAACCATCCGAAAATCAGCCCATTTCTTTGTCTGCAAAGTATAAAAATAATGCAAACTTTGTCAATTCTATAAAACCAAAAGACAGAGGAAAATCTATTTATGACGCCAAAAAAATCATTGCAGATTTAAAGCAAGACAAACGCATTATTGATGTGGCAGCAAAGATCAATACACCAGTTTTTTTTAATTCTGGAACAATTGAAATTGCAGGACTTGTGAACGGAATTGAAATTGAACCAGAAGAAAAATTATTCAAACTTTCAGATAATATCATCGACGGAAATGTAGCCGATTTGTATCAAAATAATAGCATCATCATTGGAAAAGGTTTGGCAGATAAAATGCTTTTGGTAAAAGGTGACAACATCAATGTAACGTCTTCACGAGGCCATTTAGTAATGCTCAAAGTTGTTGGAATTTCGCAAATTGGTATCGTTGAATACGATAATACGTTTAGTTATACTTCGCTTAAAACAGCCCAAAAACTGCTGAATGAACCTTCAAATTACATCACAGATATTCAAATAAAATTATTCGATATGCAATCGTCGCCACAAGTTGCCGCAGCATTTCGAGAGAAATACAACACTGATACCATAGATTATCAAACGGCAAACGCGCAATTTGAAACTGGAAGTTCAGTCAGAACCATAATTTCTTATGCTGTTGGTTTGGTGTTGTTATTGGTTGCAGGTTTCGGAATTTATAACATTCTAAATATGATGATTTACGAAAAAATGGACACAATCGCTATACTAAAAGCTACCGGTTTTTCGGGTAATGATGTGAAATGGATATTTATTTCCTTGTCACTAATCATTGGTTTTGCTGGTGGTTTGTTGGGACTTTTGTTTGGCTATATTTTTTCCTCAATCATTGGCATAATTCCTTTTGAAACCGCTTCGCTGCCCACCATAAAGACCTATCCTATTAATTTCAATATTATTTATTACATCATCAGTATGATTTTTGCGCTTTTCACGACCACAATTGCAGGATTATTTCCAGCCTTGAAAGCCAGCAAAGTCGATCCTGTGGAGATTATAAGAGGGAAGTGATTTTAGATTGCAGATTTCAGGTTGCAGGTTGCAGATTTCAGGTTGCAGATCTCACATTGCAGGTGGCAGATGGCAGGTGGCGGATTTCAAAGTGCAGGTTGCAGATGGCAGATTTATTACACTTAATGAACCTTAATTTCTTAATTGTTTAAAATAGATTTAATGTTTTAAAAAAAATTAAAATGGAAACCAAAATTCTTGAAGCCATCAATATCTCAAAAACTTTTCACGAAACTGTAGAAGTGACTGTTTTGAACGATATCAATTTTTCAATAAATAAAGGCGAATTTGCTTCGATAATTGGGAAATCGGGTTGCGGAAAATCAACTTTATTGTACATTTTATCTACAATGGATACCGCTTTTGATGGCGATTTGATGATTGATTCAGTTTCAATGAAAAACAAATTGGATGCTGAATTAGCCATTGTTCGCAATGAAAAAATTGGATTTGTATTTCAGTTTCATTATTTGCTCAATGAATTTAATGTTCTGCAAAACGTAATGTTACCAGGTTTGAAATTAGCAAAGTTATCCGCAAAGGAATTAGAAGCCAAAGCGTATCAAAAACTTAAAGTGTTGGGAATTCAAGACAAAGCTTTGCAAAGTCCGAACAAATTATCGGGTGGCGAAAAACAGCGTGTTGCCATCGCTCGTGCTTTAATTAACGAACCACTAATCATTATGGGCGACGAACCGACCGGAAATTTGGACAAGAAAAATTCAGAAATTGTGTTTGATGTTTTCAAAGAACTCGCCGAAGTTTACAAACAATCGCTCTTAATTGTAACACACGACAACGATTTTGCCAAACGCACGCATCGCATTATCGAAATGGAAGATGGAAAAATAATTAAATAACTTCAAAACCTGAGTTCGATTAATGGTTTTTTTACCACATAGATATTATAAAAAAATAGCCCAAAAAGATTTTACTTCGTCAGTTCGCTGCGCTCGGGTCATAGGTGTTGTACTTGCACATAGTTAGGTAAACTATGTTAAGCAAAGCGCCTTTCTTTTAAAAAAAAAGATGCTAATTTTTCTATGTGGTTTAAACTTATTACTATTAATCGAGCTGAGGTTCAAAATAAAAAAAACGATGACAATTACATTTATCTTAATCGGAATTATGGTCTTGACTTTGGTCATCGGCAAAATCAATATGAATATCGTGTTCAAAAAACAAGTGAAGACTTTATTCGCTAATTCCAAAAAAATTTCAAATCAAATCTACTCGGTTAAACAACTAGAAAATTTACCCGAACCAGTTCAAAAATATTTCAACTATGTTTTAAAAGATTACAACCTTACATTAGTTTTGCTAGGATTAAACACGGTGGTCAATTTAAATCAGGCTTCGATAAAAATTGGGCAAATATTAAAGGCGAACAATATGCCGCAACTGAAAAACCAGGTTTTATCTGGAAAGGCACCACGCTGATGTTTACAGCCCGAGATTTGTTTATTTCAGACCAAGGCAGACTAGTGGTTTCGCTACTTTCTGTATTCAATATTGCAGATGCAAAAGGGGAACAATACTATAAAGGAGAGTTGCTTCGATGGCTTGGAGAAAGTGTTTTATACCCAACTAATTTTTTGCCCAGCGATAAATTGCAATGGTTGCCAATAGATTCAAAAACCGCTAAACTTACTTTCGATTACAAGGGATTGTCTTTATTTTTTATAGTCACATTTAACGAAATGGGTGCCATTACCGAGATGGAAACCGAACGATTTATGGATGAGAATATTGTAGAAACTTGGATTATCAAAGCCACAAATTACAAGCAATTAAACAACGTAATTATCCCCACAAATTTTGAAGTTTTATGGCGATTGCCAGAAGGCGATTTTAGTTATGCAAATTTCAATATCACAGAAGTAGAATACAATAAACCCGAAAAATTCTAATTTCAAGATACAAGGCAATGGCAAAGTAGCTAAACATTTTTTTCATTTCAGCCATAGTTACCTAAAAGCACATTTTTCAGCAAATGAATTTGTTTTTCAAAAATTGATTACTACAGAAAGTTAATTTTAAAAAGTTTTTTGTTTCGATTTCTCAAGGACTTTCTTCCTCAGCTTTAATTTATCTATTTTTCTACGCAATAATGAGATATTTCGTTTAGAGTAATGAATAATATTTTAAATTAGCAGGAGGAAAAATTTTGGTATAGTGCGAAATAATGTTATTTTAGATTGTCGAAGATAACAGCTAATTTATGCAAGTTGGTAGACACAACTAAAAAAATCGGAAAAAATCAATAAAAAAACCCATAAAATGAAAAGAATATTGATAATAATTCTAATTTTTAGTTCATATATCACTTTGGCACAAACCGAAAAATGGACTAATAAAGAGAAAATGATGTATGCAAAATTAAAAGACCTTGCTCAATATGTTAATGGAAAAAACAATTCCGAAATTTCAAAAGATACTTTATTTGAAAAATATATTGAATTCAACTATGTCCTGAACGATACATTAAAAGCTAGGAAAGAAAATCGAATTCAATCATTTGACACTCTCTTTTATTATTTCCGAAACAAAATAGATAGTTTAGGAATTAAAAATTTTGATGCAAAACCAGTAGGATTTTATAAAAATAATAAAATATACGAACCATTTGAAAAGGAACTAGATAGGATTAAGTCAAGTGTTTTTGTGTATTACGATAAAGAAAAACCCGAAATTCCAAAAGGTACTTTATGGTTTGACGAAAAATCGAATAAACTAATTGCTTGGATTTTACTAAACCAAGGTGGGTATAGATATTTTTTGTCCTTTAACTTATTATAAAAAACACTAAAAACTTAAGTTATAATGCTTATCGGTACTCCTTCCACCGCACATTTATAAATATTTGCAAATTTAGTTGAATTAGCCTTTTTAGACCTATCTTCGTTTAGCCTAAAAAAAGTCGTTTTTATAACTTGTAAACTTCGAGAAGATCGAGAACATTAAAACCCTTACCCCAACTCCAACTTCACATTATACAAATTGGAGCTCAAAATAGATTCAATAGATTCAAAATCGGCGGTGTTATTTTCTGAATCCCTTTGTTTTTTTAAGGTTATATGTTTCAAACAAGCTTTAAATCTTCTCACATCATCAGGGTTCGAAATTACTAAACCCGGAACCATAGCATTTTTTCCTTCTTTGTCCTTGGAAACCATCGTAAAATAAGAAGAATTGCAATGTTTGACAACTCCACTTTGGATGTTTTCAGACGCTATTTGAATAATCAAGTTCCAATAAATAATTACGATTAGTATAAATCCAAATACTTAAAAACGTTAAAACAAAATTTTATGTTTTTCACAAATAATTCAAATTAATTTATATTTTTGATATAATGTATTGCATATAATTATTAAATGTTTTCAAAATCTTATAACAACTTAAAAAAACTTATGAAACCACAAATGAAAAAAATTCAATTAATGCTAACTCTAATAGGATTTAGCATATTGGGAATCAGTGTAAACTTAGTTGCTCAAGAAAGCGGGTACAAAAAAAATGACATTCAAGCCATCGATTCAACTTATTTTTCAAAAGATCGATTAAAAGGAAGAGTTATCGTGGTAACAGGAGGTGCAAGAGGAATCGGACGCGCTACTGCTATTCGTGCTTCAAGAGAAGGAGCTTCGGTAGTTATTGGCGATTGGTTGGCTTCTCAAGGGGAATCAACAGCAAAATATATTCGAAATGAAGGAGGAAAGGCACTATTTGTTAAAACTGACATCAGAAGTACAGAAGATTGTAACCGTTTAATATCCGAAGCGGTAAGAGTTTATGGCAAAGTGGATGGCGCTTTATTAAATGCGGGTGTTATGGACGGAACGTTCTCAGGTGATCCTTTTGACTACGACAAACAATTCAAATTATTGCCCGCTAGGATAGACGAAGCAACCGACGAATATTGGAACAATGTTATGGACATAAATGCAACGGGAACTTTTAAATCGATGCGTTCTGTTGCCAAACAATTATTAGTACAAGGTAAAGGAGGAGCAATTGTCACAGTTGGTTCCATCGCAGGACTAACTGGATTGGCAGGTAATCCTGCTTATGTAGCCAGCAAACACGCCGTAAACGGTTTAACTCGAAATGCCGCGATAGATTTTGCTCCTTTCGGAATTCGTGTCAATTCAGTAAATATGGCTGCGACTACTACTCCAATGACTGATAAAGCTTTTGCTTATGTAAAAGAAGTAAAAAAACGCGGAATACCAGGAATGGGCGGAGCAAAAACCGAGAGTTTATTGATGATGAACGATTCCAAACACCGAATGGCAACTGTTTGGGAACAAGCGTCTGTAATATTATTTCTCCTTTCGGATGAAGCTTCAAACCTAACAGGAGTACTTTACCCAACCGATGGAGGTTGGACAGCCTATTAAAAAATTCCTATGAGAATCAAAAATCTAATCCTAGTACTGTTTTTTTTATTGGGAAGTAAAACTGCTTTTGCTCAAGTAACAACAGCCTTTTTTGAAGGGGAGCGAATCTCCTCTGTAAATTATATTTTCAAGAATCAATTATCAGACTCTACTGCAGAAAAAAAGGTACTACAAACTGTCAAGCTTAATTTTCCGGTAGTACCACAAACAATAATACAAATCGTATTGTTAGATGCTTACACCAGTAAAATCAAAGATTTGCCTGAAATAAAGGACGCGCAATATGAAGTAACACCTTCACAATTAGGCGGTGTGGATATTACCTTGACTGTTATTGTAGGAGAAGCGGCTAAAGCACTAAAAGAAAAAAGCGGCCTTTTTGTTGGTGAGAAAGATTTTCCAATTCTTTATTTGGATAAAAAATCATTGCTAACAACGAAGTTTGCTTTATCACAGATGATTTACACCAATAATAATTCTTGGTATGCCAAAGATGATACAATGCTCGCAGGAAATCCATTAGTAAGCAATCCAGCAGGCAAAGGCTACACGGGATGGATTGAAGGCTGGTTTTCAGGAGGACTTTATGGAATTACAACTGTTTCAACAAAAAATAATTTATTTCTTTATGGAGGCCTAAGTTATATTGTAAGTGGATCGGCAGGAAGGGAACTTTTTACCGATGAATCACGATTTTTTGGAGACCTTGAGGATGGATACGTTGGTTTTTTAGGTACCAAAAAATACGATTCTGGAAGTAAATTATTGTATAATTTTATTCTTGGACGAAAACAATTTTCTGTTGGACAAGGTTTTATAATTCGAAATACTGCCTCTAATGGAGATAATCGGGCTGCCTTGCAACTCAATCCGCGTTGGGCAACCGACTTTTTAGGATTAGGAACCTTGCAATACAATAACATTCTCTTGCAGCTTTTTCAACTTGATCCTAATGAATTACCTATTGTTGATAGCAAAACAAATATAAATGGAATAAATTTCGAATTGGGAAATAAAAATTCCAATAAAATTGGCTTGATGTATTTGAATATTCCTAAATCTAATTCCAATTACTACACTCCAACGGGAGCTGTTTTTAGTAGAGAAGGACTAAATGTATATAATGCGAGATATTATAAAAACAGACCAGCAGGGGAATCAGGTCTATTTTATAAGGGAGAGTTTGCCTACGAAACAAACTCGAGTTTTGATATGGAGGCCTATTCAGGATATGTAGATTTAGGTTGGAGTTTTGTTAAAAATACTAAAACTACTGTATTGCGCTATCGATATGCTTACTTTTCAGGAGATAATCCAAATACAGAAAAATACGAAAGATGGGATCCTTTACTTTCAGGTGGTAATGGAGAAGAATGGGTAATTGGCGCGAATCATTTCAAAATTGTTCAAAATAGTAATATGATTGTCAATCAATTGCAAGCGAATTTTAGACCTTGGAGCAAAATTGAATTAGTACCACAAGCGATGTATTTATATGCCGCTCAAAATAATAATATTGGCGGAAATCCTGCTTTAAGTAATCTTGCAAATAAAGAATATGGATACGAATTCAATGTGTCAGCAAAATACTTCCCTTCAAAAAAATGGTATTGGCATGCACATCTAGCCTTTACAATTCCTGGAGAAGGCGCCAAAATAGCACTGAACAATGATGCGAAACCGTGGTTGAGCGCCATGGTATTTTTTAGATATTCTCTGTAATTATTTTAATAAAGGGCTATATTTTAAATTACTTTTTATACAAAAATAGCCTTTGAATTAAAATTACTAGAATTCCACCTTAACATTATACATATTAGAACTCAAAATAGATTCAATAGATTCAAAATCGGCGGTGTTGTTTTCTGAATCTTTTTGTTTTTTTAAGGCAATATGTTTCAAACAAGCTTTAAATCTTCTCACATCGTCAGGGTTCGAAAGTACCAAACCCGGAACCATAGCATTTTTTCCTTCTTTGTCTTTGGAAACCATTGTAAAATAAGAAGAATTGAAATGCTTGACAACGCCAGTTTGAATATTTTCGGCTTCTACTCGAATGCCTATAATCATCGAACTTTTACCAACATAATTTACGCTGGCTTTCATCGTAACCAGTTCGCCAACTTCAATAGGTTTCAAGAAATTGACTGTATCAACTGAAGCGGTTACACAATAATTTCCCGAAAATTTGGAGGCACAAGCAAACGCAATTTGATCAAGCAAAGACAAGATGAAACCGCCGTGAATTTTGCCTCTAAAATTACTATGCGAAGGCAACATCAGTTGAGAAATACTAATATGAGAAGAACTGACCGTTTTGAAAATAGTGTTCATAGTTGGTTTTTGAAATTCAATTTCTTATAAATTATAAGTTGATTAAATGATTTTGAAACTTTTTACCACATAGATTTTATTGTAAAAACATAGTCCATTATTTTTTAGAACGCTTTGCTTTTTCATAGTCTTCATAGACTATGTGCAAAAATGAATTTTTCTATGTAACCTTTAAATCGCTATTTTTCTATGTTCATTAAAATTAAAAACTATGTGGTTTAAAATTTTTACTTACTCGTTCACAAAAAAACCATTTAAAACTGTGAAATTATACTTTTTCCAGATAATCTATAAAATTATTTTTTGGAGATTCACAAAGTGAACAACAGTAATCTTCAGGTAAGTTTTGGAACAAAACCCCTTTTTCAATTCCCTGAGTAACATCGCCATATTCTGAATTGTATAGCGTTAAACATTCTGAACATTGATGAATATCAGTTTCTTGAATTTCTTTTTTGGCTGCTGGTGCGTTTACTTCGAGCACTGTATTGCCTAAATTTTCAAAGTATTTTTTACTCAATTCAATCAAAATCGTCGGCAATTCTTGCTTGTCGACATCCTGAGCCAAAACAATATATTCTTTGGTGTTAGGATCAAAATTCTTAGCAAACAATACATTATAAGTCGCTCTAATTTTAATGGATTCCAAAGCTTTTGGAGGTTCATTTTTTTCGACTACAATCGAAGTAAAATAATGTCCATCGCGATTGTATTCTGATATTCCAAAGGTAAGTCCGTATGTACTAATGTCATATTGATCTAGGGTTCGAACCAAAAATGTTTTGAGGTTCAAAGCCCATTCCGTAGCCA
>CAMBHH010000041.1 GCA_945866505.1 Flavobacterium psychrophilum | reverse complement strand
GGTCCTTTGTTATCACTACGACCGTCAAAAGTAGAAGATGTACCATCAGAGTTGAAAGCAGCTGCGTTTTGAGTTGAAGTGATTTGCTCTAATTGGTCTCCACTGTCAAAAACTGGAGTGAAAGCGTTATTCCAAATAGTAAAAGAACGCGCTCCTAAAGCATGAATTTCGTCAAAATCTCCATCGCCGTCTGTATCTCCAGTAGCTCTAGTTAGTTGAAGACGTCCTAAATTAGCGTTTGTTTTTAAGGTTGAGGCGGTTGGAAAAACTGTAGGGTCTAAAGTATAACCAGTAGCACCTGTTGCTCCTACTCTAACTTCTTCTGAAAATCCTGTATAATCACGTGAATCGCCTTCGTTGGCAGTAATAAAATAAGTGTTACCACCGCTTACAAAACTTGCAGTAGCATCAGGCATATACATTCCTTTTACAGGCCAATTTTGGATATTAATTTTTCCTGTAGTTGATGTCAAATCTCTATCACTTGCATCAAAACCGTTTCCTGCTAGGCTATGATCTTTTAAACCTAAAGATTTAATACTTGTAACAGTACTTGTAGCAATATCGATCATTGCAACAGCATTATTTTCTTGTAGTGTTACTGCAGCAGTAGCATTGTCAACGAAAGTAATATACTCTGGCTCTAAATCTTGAGCAACAGTAGCATTAGGTCCGTAGATTCTAACACCAGCAGCTTTTAGCGTAGCCATATCTGCATTAAAGCTTGTAAACGAAGCTGTAGTAACTGTAGCAGAAGCGATTCCTGCAGAAATATCTATAATCGATACAGATCCTTCTGGGTCGAAAGAGGTTGGTTGATTGTAGCTATTAGGCTCCCCTTCGTTAGCAGTTAAAATTTTAGTTCCATCTGGACTAAAAGCAATCATGTCTGGCAAATACCCTACAGTTACATCTGAAATGTAAGTTGCAGTTGTAGGATCGTAGAAAGCAACTTTACCAGGTTGCTGTGCATTGTTTGCTCCTAATATTGCAAAACCAAAAGCTACAACACCATCTTTCACTGCCACTGAATTGGGCACCGCAGTAGTTCCTGCAGCAAGTGTAAGCCCATAAGGTATTGCAGTTGGGCTTGATAAAACACCCGCACTGTCTAGGGTGTAATACTCAATGGCATTTCCAGCGACCGTAAACAAACGGTTTGTAGCAGGATCGAACGCCGATATTTCGGCACCGTTGGCACTTGTTGCAGAAGACTTTTTAGCCAACTGCGCACTGCTGCTTTCTATAAAAAAGAAGCTGAAAAGACCTAGAAAACATAGCATAAATCTAAGTTTTTCTAAAAGAAATTTTTTCGTCATTAGTGTAATTTTTAAAATTTAGAACCTCAAAAATAAAGTTAAATAAATCCTAAAAAATTACTTAATATTTAAATAAAAGTTAAAATACGGTCAAAATAATCTCCAAAATTTATACTATTTAATAATTTGTTTACAAATATTTAAACCCAATTAAGAAATCATTTTGTATTTGAATTCTACTCTTTTTGAAGATCTACTACATTGCGCAAAAAAAACCTTGAATACTTAAGAAACTTTTCCACTTAAATATTTTTTCTTTACTATTTATTAATCAGTCAAAATGCTATTATTATTTTTTGTGATTCATCCTGACATTTTAAACGCTCCATTGGATACTTTTTTTTTCAGGACAATAGATAAAAATTTGGGTACAAATGTATTATAGTTTGAGGATACACAATTAATGGAGAGGAATTGATCTTAAGAGATAAAATCCAGATTAGAGTGGCATTTTCTTCTTCATCGCTTCTACAATATTGAAAGCGGCAGGACAAATTGCAACGTTTTGCAAGGTTAAATCAGTAATTTGTTGAAACTTTTTTCTGTCGGTGTGTGGAAATTCACGACAGGCTTTTGGTCTAACATCATAAATAAAACAGCTATTGTCAGTGTCAAGAAAACTACAAGGAACATTTTGTAACACATAATCTTTGTCTTCGTCAACACGCAAATATTGGTCGATAAATTGTTGTGGTTTTTGACGTAAATGTTTTGAAATGCGTTCAATATCTGCCAATGTGAACAATGGCCCAGTGGTTTTACAACAATTAGCACATTGCAAACAATCTGTTTTTTTGAATTCAGCGTTGTGCAATTCCTGCATTATGTAATCTAAATTCTTAGGTTGCTTCTTTTTCAGCTTATCAAAATACTTTTTGTTTTCGATATGCTTATCTTTGGCATCTTTGCTAAGTTGTTTGAGTTGGTTTAACATTGTTTAAAGCTGTTTAATCTTGTTGTAAAAACAAATTTAAACTATTAAACCCTTAAACTATTTTAAACATTTATTTTATTTTTATGAAAGATCTTTTCGGAAAAGCCATCCTCGATTTTCAAACTAATAATTCTCCCGAAGATTTAATCACTGAAACCAATATTTCCGAGAAAGACGAAATGAGCGTTGCCTATCTTTTTCGTTCCTATGACGAAATGCCAAAATTAGAGCAAAAGGCTTTGCAATTTGCCAAAGGGAAAATTCTAGATGTGGGTTGTGGAGCCGGAAGTCACAGTTTGAGTTTGCAAAGTGATAGAAATCTAGATGTCACTTCAATAGACATTTCTTCAAATGCCATTCAAGCTTGTAGCCTTCGAGGCTTAAAAAAAGCTATTGCGCAAGATGTAATGACTTTAGAAAATGAAAAATTCGATACCATTTTATTACTAATGAATGGAACTGGGATTTTTGGAACACTGAAAGAAACGCCCAACGTTTTACTAAAACTAAAAAGTCTTCTTAATCCAAATGGACAAATTTTAATCGATTCTTCGGATATTATCTATATGTTCGACGATGACGAAGATGGCGGAAAATGGATTACTGGCGATGCCTATTACGGCGAATTGACGTTCACTGTTTCATACAAGAATGAAACCGAAGAGCCATTTCCTTGGCTTTATCTTGATTACAATACCTTGCAAAATGTGGCTTTCGCCAATGGATTACAATGTGAACTACTAATGGAAGGTGATCATTACGACTATTTAGCGAAGCTTTCGATTTAACAGTAGAGAAAAGAAGAAAGAAGAAAGATAAAACTTTCGCACTCTTTACAAATCAATCAAATCCGTTGTTTCAATTATATCTTCCAAAGCTTCATACAAAATATCTAAATCTTCTTGTGAATTATACCCATTTATAGAATACCTTAAAAAATAATTCCCGTTCAATGGCATCACTGGGATTTCGATTTTATATTTATTGAAAAGCAAGTCCTTCAACCCAACAGGATTTGAAGTTTTAATGGGAATACTCGCCATTTGTCCTAAAAATTCATCCGTAATTGGGCAAATAGGTTGCGTGCCAAGCAAATCGCAAAAGCGCTGGTAATTATCAAAAACTATTTGTCTGCATTCTTTTGCTTTAGTTTTCCAATTGTTTTCTTCTAGAAAGTCAATCACTTTTGGCGTACACAAAAATGCCGAAATTTCTCTTGTTCCTTGGTATTCCTGATAATCTAAAAATTGGCTTTCGCCTGGCGTTAGACTTTCGTAACCCCAACCCACAATAAGTGGGTCTAGCATTTCCTGAAAACGCTGCTTTACATATAGAAAAGAACTGCCCTTTGGCGCCAACATCCATTTGTGTAGCGTTCCTGTGTAAAAATCCGGATTTAATGCTGTAATATCCAAATCGATTTGACCCGGAACGTGAGCACCATCAATAATGGTAATCAAGCCCAATTCACGTGCTTTATCGCAAATTTCTTTAATTGGAAATATCAAAGCGGTGCAACTTGAGATTTGGTTTAAGAAAATAATTTTAGTTTTAGAAGTATAACCACTCCAAAATTCTTCGAGAATTTGCTCTTTAGAAACAACCGGTAGTGCGATGTTTTGACGAATGTATTTGGCTCCCGATTTTTTGCAATAGAAATTCCAAGTTCTATCCATTGCACCATATTCGTGGTTCGTTGTCAGTATTTCATCGCCCACATTCAAACGCAAACTTCGCATTATGGTATTGATTGCAAAAGTTGGATTTGGCGTAAAAAAGAAATCATTGGGATTGCATCCAATGTATTTTGCCAATCTTTCTTTAGCAGTTTTTAAATAGCCGGCCATTTTTTTTTGAATAAAATAAACCGGTTCATTTTCTAATTCCACTTGAAAACGTTGAAATTCCTCAAAAATAGGTTTTGGACAAGCGCCGAACGAACCGTGATTTAGGAAAGTGATGTTTGGATCGAGAAGGAATTGCGATTTCATAAAATTACTATTAAAAAAAACTACTATTTAATTGCCGTTTAAGCGAATTGGCAAACCAAAATCGCATCTTACTTTTTTTCCATTTTTTTTGGCAGGAATCCAATTTTTTATACTAGACAAAACCCTAACAGCTTCTTCTCCGGTTCCAAAACCAAGATCTTTATATACTTTGATATCTGAAAGACTACCATCAATCTCGACAGTAAAAGTTACTTGAACTTCGCCCCCCTTGAATTCCTTTGCACTAGGTTTATTAAAATTTTTCGCTATAATTTTTGAAACGCCTTCAAATCCGCCTTCATAATTTGGTTTTACATCAACCTCTTTTACACCAAAAACATAAGGTTGTAAAGAAATTGGCAAACTGTAACTACATCTAACATTTTTTCCGTTTTGACGGCCGGGACTCCATTTTGGACATAACTCTAGTACTCGAATTGCTTCCTTCCCTGAACCAAAACCTACATCTCTCAAAACTTTTATATTAGCAACACTTCCGTCTTTTTCAATAATAAACGAAACATATACTTTGCCTCCTAAAAAATCAACAGCAGTTGGAGTTTTATAATTATCGCCAATAAATTGATAAAACTTGCCAATCCCACCAGGATATTCTGGTAAAATTTCTATACCAGAAGTATTGTAAACAGAGTTGTCAGAAACATTTTTCGTGTCTTGTGCAGAAACGATCTGGATTACAAAAATAGCAAATGCTAGAAGTACAATATTTTTCATAAAAATTTTATGGGATTTAATAATGACAACATTAAAAAACTATTTGCTTTTTGGTTTTATTACCTCATACATATTTTGTTTAGGAGTTTCCTCTTTGTATTTTGCCATTATTTCTTGAAGCTCCTTTGCCCATTCTTGTCCTGCTAACATTGATTTTTGCGTAAGTTCTCCCGATTTTTCACTCATTTTTTTACCAACAGGACTTTCATAAAATAAAATCATCCCTTTTATATCGTCGTGTGTATAGATTTCCATATAAACTTTAGCTATTTTGTCATACATACTTGGCAAAGAAGCGTCAAAATCTTTTGAAAAAATATCTCTATTATTCTCTGGTATGGCATTCAAAATTTGAGGCTTTACTGATTTCATTGCTCCATCCGCCCCACTTATGGAAATTAGTTTTAAGACATCTGCCTTGAAATTAGTATCTTGTGCAAAACTTGTTTGCATAATGAGAACCAATAGAATAAAAAGAAATAATTTTTTCATTTTGTTTGTTTTTAAAGATTTTCGAAAGTTCGGTTACCCAATTTTAAGGAATATTCAAGTATTTATGTGTTTGTAAAGATACGCGCCATTTTGGATTATTCATTACATAATCAACGATAAGTGGTGTCATTTCTTCTTTTTTGCTCCATTCCGGTTGGAGAAATAATATGGCATTTTTATTGACTTTTTCGGCTTGTTCTTCGGCGAAAATAAAATCGTGCTTGTTGAAAATAATGACTTTCAATTCATGGGCTTTGTCATAAACGGTTTGGGTAGGTAATTTATTCTTCTTTGGCGAAAGGCAAATCCAATCCCAGCTTCCTGTAAGTTCATAAGCTCCTGACGTTTCGATGTGTACTTTAAGGTTTTGGTCATTTAATTCTTGTGTTAGCAAGTTCATATCCCACATTAAAGGTTCGCCGCCAGTTATCACGACAGTATCGGCATATTTTCTTGCATTGGCAACAATTAAATCGATACCTGTAGGCGGATGCAATTCGGCATTCCAACTTTCTTTCACATCACACCAATGACACCCTACGTCGCAACCACCAATTCTTATAAAGTAAGCTGCCGTTCCTGTATGAAATCCTTCACCTTGAATGGTATAAAATTCTTCCATTAGCGGAAGCATTGCGCCTTTATTAACTTCTAATTGTATTTCTTTTGATAACATTTTTTTAATTTAAAGTGCAAAGATAGTGAATTTAAAACGTTGACTTGTTTGCATAAAAAAACCGATAGATTATTGAAACTATCGGTTTTAAATATGAATATTGTCTTACTAACTATTTTAAGAAAGCCAATAAATCTAATGCGCGTTTATCAGCAGGGTCTAATTCTAATGATTTATTCACAAACTCTTTTGCTTTTACCTTATCAGTTGTTAAATATGTTGAAGCAATATTATTGTAAGACTCTATAAATTTTTTCTTAACCAGTGGTTTTGCAACTTCTTCAGCTCCCTTTTCAGTCGCTTTTGCTATAAAATCTTCGTAATTTTTTTTCATTACTTCATTGTTTTCTAACACAGCATTTGTTCTTGCTCTATAAATGTATGCATCCTGATAGGTTGGCGACGCTTGGATTACTTTTTCAAATGCAAAATCTGCTTTTTGTAAAGCGACTTTATCAACAACAACATCTTTTTTTAAATTGGCATAGTAAATTGACAATCCGTAATAGATATTATCCTCAATATAATTTTTATATTCAGTACTTGTCGTTCCAAACTCAAATATTGGAGTGGATTCGGTATATAACTTTAAACCGAACATTTTCTTTCCTACTTCATTCAAATCCTCGATAATCAAAGGCTCAATTTCTACCGCTTTTTTAATATCTGCTATACCTGAACTATATAAAATAGGATCTATTGATAATCCATCAGCGCTCATTCCTTTCTTAAATTTTGCATTCGCTAAATACAAATAATCTTTTGCAATCACTTTATTTACAGGATTAGCAATAAAACTTTCTAACGATTTTATCGCCACTTCAACATTGCCATTCTCATAAGCAGAATACCCTAAGTAACGAAAAATCCTAGGATTGACCTTGTCCATTTCTATCATTTTATTGGCCTCAGCTTCTAATGCTTTGTAATCTTTTACAAGAACCAAAAAGTCAGCGTGACGCATTCTGGAATTCAAAGAGTAATCGGTAAGACTAAGGTATTTTTCATAAAAGCCTATAGCCGTTTGCATATATTCTGATGACTTAGACGGTTTGTTTCTTCCCCATTTGTAATAGGTTTCAGCTAACTCTCTATAAACTGGGCCATAATTTGCGTTCAAAGCAATAACTTCATTAAAAGATTTTATAGCCTCATCATAAGATTTTGCTCCTTTTAATAAAACTCCCAATTGCATTTTTGCTCTCAATAAAGTAGGGTCAAACTGAAAAGCATTTCTATATGCAGCATAGGCTTCATTTTGGTTTTTATCGCCATAATAAGCATCACCCAATGCTAGTTGAACAAGTGCATCATTTGGATTTATAAACTTCGCTTTGTTTAAAACTTCAATAGCTTTTTTATAATTGGGCTTTGTAGAATAGGTGTAACCTCTTCCTATCGCGGTCAATTCCTCAATATCTTTCTTTTTTGTGTCTTTCAAAGCTAATGCAAAATTTGCATCAGCGGCAACAGAATTTCCGTTATCTAGATCTATAACACCTAAACCAATGTAATTAAGTCGGCCACCATCAGCTCCAGTTACTCCTTTCTGATAGACAATTTTTGCTGAATCTGTTACAGATTGAATAAGATAGACATTTCCTAAGATAAAATTAGCTCTACCGTCTGTAGGATTAGCTTTTAGAATCGATTTTAGAATCGATTTTGCCTTTTCATATTGTTCTGCATCGACTGCTTTTCTTGCCTCTTTGACATCTTGGGCAAACCCAAGAGTAACTGATGTTAAAAAAGCTATACTAAAAATTTTAAGTGTGTTCATCTTGTTTTGTATTTGTATTTAATTTTTCTCATTACTTATGCCATTCCTAATATTTATTCTTCTGCCTGGCACTCTTACAGGTAATAATCCTGACTTTAAAATTATTCTTTGTCCAATATCTCCGGCGACAAACGAAGCAAAACCCATTCCTAGCCCTGAATACCCTTGTGCATTTATGATATACAAATCACGTGCCAAAGGATATTTACCTTCCGCAATGTTGTTTTGACTTGGTAAGTAAAACTTATAATCAATTGGACTTTTCACACTCAATACGTTAACTCTATCAACATATTTTTCCATAGCTGGCATTGGCTGTGTCAACCAGTTTACTCCTACTACGCCAATCATCCCATCATTCTCCGCCACAAACCTAATAACTTCTTGGTTCGTCTTGAAAGAATAAACTCCCTCGTTTGGGATACCACTAATTCCAGCAAGTTGATTCATATAGCGAACAGTACTCGAATTTGGATTATCGAAAACCAATCCTTTAATTTTCGAATTTTGCTTTCCTCGCATGTAATCTATAACACTCTTTAACTCAATCAACGTGTCTTTATTGCTTTTATTTGAAATAAAGGCAATCGCGTCGGTTGCAAATTTAGTTATTTTTGGTGTAATTTTTTTTTGCTCAAAGATTTTATTTTCAATTGGTGTCAAATTGCGTGTCAAAATTGCAATACTTGACTTTTCTTTTAACAATGAATTCAGCACCTCAGATTCCGATTTAGAAATAATGTCAATCTTAGCGTCGTACTTGCTTTCAAAAACAGCAACCTGATCTTCTAAAATTGGGGTCAAAGTCTCATCGACAAAAATAGTTGCAGCACCTTTTAAGATAGATTCCTTGCTGTTTTTAGATTGGTCTGATTTGTTACATGTAACTAAACAAACACAAAAAAATAATAATAAAAATAGCTTACTGTATTTAAACATATTTATTCATTATTTAAGTTAAAAACCCTGAAAAATCGTATAAAAGAATATACAATCAAAAGTGCACCAAAAGACATTCTATACACTGAATCCATTGCAATAGGCATAGATTTCCAAAATATAAAAATTAAACCCAAAATGAAGTAGGCTATAAATACCAACATACCCATAACAAAAAGAAACCGCTCTTTGAGCGATTTCTTTTTAAAGTTTTGGATGATTCTATTTATCATTATTCAGCTGATTGGATGCTAATTGGCAAACTATAAGTACATCTTACTTTTTTTCCATTTTGCTCGCCAGGTGCCCATCTAGGGCATTTGTTTAATACTCGGATCGCTTCTTTTCCGGTACCATAACCAATATCTCTTAAAACTTTAATATCTGTCAACGAACCATCTTTTTCAACCACAAACGAAACATATACTTTGCCCTTGAGTCCTTCTTCTTCTGGTGTTTGATAGTTTTTACCTACAAAGTTATAAAACTTTTCTATTCCTCCGGGAAATTCGGGTTTAACCTCGATTCCTGCAAGATTATATACTGCGTTATCTTCTTCGACTACTGCGCCAGTACCAGTTCCTACTGGTTCAACTGTTAACTCAGCGTCTGGATCTCCCTTTATGGTTTCTTTACCAATGTTTTTATCTTTAAGATCTTTGATGACAACAATCTCCTCAACTACTTCATCCGCTTTTGCAACCACCGGTTTCACAAACTTCACCTGATCTACCTTTGGAGGAGGTGGCGGAGGTGGTGGAAGATTTTCTTTCGGCTTCTCCTTTGGAGGCATCTTTACGGTCGTTATTTTTTGATCTAAAGTAGTATCTTCTTGAGCATCAGGAATCATTCGCATGATTGTTGGTATGCTCACAAGAAGAGAAAAAACAACAGTTCCAATGATAAAAGCTCTTCCTGTATTCTTAGTTATTGATTTTCGCAAATCATAAGCACCGTAACTCTTATTACGCCCTTCGAAAACAATTTCAAGCCATTGATTATTTAATAAATCTAATTTCATAAGTAGATATTTATTTATTTTTAAAAGCCATATGTAATTCGCATATCAAAATTAGTAATACATCCAATCTGTTTATGCTCCTTTCACATTTCTTCATTATTAGGTTATTGAGTAATAAGAAAAAATCTTATTTACCTTCTAACAATTTTTTTTCTTCGGGTGAAAAATCATTTACAATGGCATACGTTGGTACATCCACAATTGCCATTTCGTCCAAAATATCAACTAAATTGCGGTAGTTAGACTTCTTGCCCGGTTTTATAATAACAATCATTCCGTTCTTCGGTTTTCCTTGTGCAGTAGAATATGCCAAAACCGCCTTCTTTCTATTCATTAATTCTTTACGAATTCCTTCTTTACCATACGTAAAGTCTTTTGGTGCACCCCCTGGAACAGGAGTTGCCAACAAACCATTGTACCGCAGTAGTTTATCATTATCCCCCAATAGAATTGTCATAGTTCGAAATTCATCTACTTTGATATCTTTTGGTTTATCTTTAGGATCATCTTTATCTGGCAACCCCAAATTCATAGATTGTGGTTTAGACAAGGTCGTAGTAAGCATAAAGAAGGTGATTAGCAAGAATGCCAAATCCACCATAGCAGTTAAATCTACTTTTGAATTTTGCTTTTTACTTCTTACTTTTTTGTCCTTACCGCCTCCACTGTCGCCTGTATTTAATTCAGCCATTTTAGTGTATTTTTTTTAATTAAAAATTCTTTCCTCTTAAACCGGTAACTAGACTAAAGCTATTGATTTTTTGGTCTTGTAAAATATCCATTACTTTTCGGATCGATGGATATTCTTCTTTTGCATCCCCTTTTATAGCAATTTGTAATTCCTTATCATTCAATTCAATATTAGCAATTCGCGCATTTTGAACCCACTCTGCTAGTTGATTATCAAGCGAATCTTTCGGAACTCCTGGTTGACCTGCTTTGCTACGGTCGGCAGTTTTCATTCCAATAAGTTGTTTGAGATTTTGAACAGGAACTCCAATTCCTTCCATCAATGCAAATTTTAACTTTTCATCATCAGTAAACTCAACTCCATATTTTTGACCCATCAATTCTAAAGTTCGTTTACGAACTTCTCTTCCTTTCAAATCAAAAAATACTTTTCCTTTACCAATGGTTAAAGTAGCCAAATCCGTTTCGGGTAATTTGGTTTGTACCGTTGATGATGGCGTATCCACAGGCAATGCTTCTGGTATTTTGGCCGTAGCGGTCAAAATAAAAAAAGTAAGCAAAAGGAAAGCCACATCACACATAGCCGTCATATCAATAGACGCTGCTTTTTTGGACGATTTTCCAGCCATTAATTTTTTATTTTAAATTAGTAAAGATTAGCGTTATATCTAATATAACGCTAAATCCTTAAAAATTATTACTAATTATTTTTGTGTACCTCTAAAATGTCTGTAAGTATTCACGATTGTGTTACCTGCCTCATCGATAGAATACGTTAACGTGTCGATTTTTGAAGTGAATAAATTGTAAACAATAATTGCTAATGCAGAAGTAGAGATCCCTGTTGCAGTATTAATAAGTGCCTCAGAAATACCATTTGCCAACATCGCTTGGTCAGGAGTTCCTGAACTTGCTAATGCACCAAACGCTTTAATCATACCTGTAACTGTTCCTAGTAATCCAGCAAGAGTTCCTAATGAAACTAAAGTAGATAGAATAGTCATATGTTTTTCTAACATTGGCATTTCAAGTGAAGTAGCTTCTTCGATTTCTTTGTGAATTGTTTCAGCTGCTGCTTCGCTATCTAAACCTTCTTTTTTCACACCTTGATATTTAACTAATGCGGATCTAATTGCATTAGCAACAGAACCTTGTTGTTTGTCACAAGCCACAATTGCACCTTCGATATCTCCTGTTTTGATGCTTTTTTGAACATCATCCATAAATTTATCTAGATTTCCTTTTCCTGCAGCTTTAGAAATTACAGCATAACGCTCGAATGAAAAAACAATTACCATTAAAAGCAATCCCATCAAAACCGGTACAATAGGTCCTCCTTTATATACCATTGCTAAATAATTTCCTGGAAGCGGATGGCCTGTGTTAACTCCTCCTTCAAAGTTTGCTCCATCACCCATGATGAAATTCCAGATGATCCAACCCATAAAAATACATAAAACAATAATGATACCTGAAATCATACCTCCTAAACCTGAACCTTTTTCTTTTTTAACGTTTGCCATTTTCTTTTAATTTTAATAGTTTTAATAATTTATTTTTTGTTATATTAAACTTTGTTAAGAAGCAAATTTATATTTTTAGTTCAAATAAAAAAACTTTTTTTACTATTATTTTACGAATTTAACTTTACCTTAAAATGGTGACTTTTCTAACTTTTTATATTATTTGCAATAAGTTTACCTAACATTCACATTTTGAAAGCAGAATGAATTTTCACAATAACCTTTAGGTTTGGTTTTAAATCCCGTTGAAAAATTCATGTATCACGCTTTTGTTGTTAAAAAATGATGCTTTTTTATTAAAGCGTACAAGTACAATTTTTATAAAAAAAATAATATCTTGCAATTGATTTTAATTCAGAAGACAAGATGAGCAGAAAAGAAGATTTTATACAACATATTAATGATGGCTACCTTTTAAAAGGAGAAAGCATAATTCTAGGTGGCGCAATGCTTGATGGTGAAGCTGTAGCTGACGCACATATCAAAGTTCCTCTAAAAACGCTGAATCGTCACGGATTAATTGCTGGTGCAACTGGAACTGGAAAGACCAAAACTATCCAAGTTTTGTCTGAACAATTATCATCGTTTGGTATTCCTGTATTAATGATGGATATCAAAGGGGATTTTAGCGGTGTTGCCAAAGAAGGTGAAGAAAAACCATTTATTTCGGAGCGTCACACCAAAATAAATATTCCATACAAAGTCGCCAGTTTCCCGGTAGAATTAATGTCATTGTCTGAACAAAGTGGCGTTCGGCTTCGTTCTACTGTTTCTGAATTTGGACCGGTATTGTTTTCTAGAATTCTCGATTTGAATGATACACAAGCTGGAGTAATTTCGGTGATATTCAAATATTGTGATGACAACAAAATGCCTCTATTGGATTTAAAAGACATCAAAAAAGTAATCAATTATATTACGGAAGAAGGAAAAGCCGAAATTGAAGAAAGTTATGGTAAGATTTCTACCTCGACAACCGGAACCATTCTCAGAAAAATAATTGAACTAGAGCAACAAGGCGCCGATTTGTTCTTTGGAGAAATGTCTTTTGACATCGACGACCTAATGCGTATAGACGAAAACGGAAAAGGATATGTTAACATTATTCGGTTGACGGATATTCAAGACAAACCTAAGTTGTTTTCGACTTTTATGCTTAGTTTATTGGCTGAAATTTACCAACAAATGCCTGAAAAAGGAGATTCGGATCAGCCTGAATTGGTTATTTTTATTGACGAAGCCCATTTAATTTTCAAAGAAGCCAGCAAAACATTATTAGAACAAATAGAAACAATCGTAAAACTAATCCGTTCCAAAGGAGTTGGCGTTTACTTTATAACTCAAAATCCAATGGATGTTCCGAGTGGTGTTTTGGCACAATTAGGATTAAAAATACAACACGCTTTGAGAGCTTTTACAGCAAATGACCGTCAAGCCATCAAGCAAACTGCTGATAATTATCCAACGTCTGATTTTTATAAAACGGATGAATTGTTGACCAGCCTAGGAATTGGCGAAGCATTGGTCACAGCCTTAAACGAAAAAGGTATTCCTACTCCACTTGCAGCAACAATGATGCGAGCGCCAACCAGCAGAATGGATGTTTTGACCGAAAGTGAAATTCAAGAAATCAATTCCAAATCAAAGCTGGTCAGGAAATATTCTGAACTCATTGACCGTGAAAGCGCTTATGAAATGCTTAATAAAAAAATAGCTGATGTCGAACAAGAAGTTGCTCAACAGCAAGAAGAAAAAGCAGCACAAAGAGAACAAAAACAATCCGGTGATGCAACTGGAGCTGTAACCAAATCCGTTATAAAAGTACTTACAAGTGCTACTTTTATTAGAGGTGCTTTTGGGGTTTTGAGCAAGTTATTGAGGAAATAAATTTAATGGCAATGTCAATTTCAATTTCAATAAAAAAAGCAATGGCAAGTTCAATAGCAATGGCAAGTTCAATAGCAATGGAAATTTAATGGCAATGTCAATGAAAAAAGCAATGCCAAGTTCAATGGCAATGAAAAAGATAATAGGTAACTTAAATGAGATTGCTTTGCGTCGTGCCTAGCAACTCCTCGCAATGAAAAAAAATGAAAAAATACTTTATTCAAAATACGCCTTTCGTAGTTCCAACAACTGATGGAAAACTCATAGAAGAACATCACGGAATGGCAACCACAAACAACGCCGCGATTTCAATTGCTCATATGATTGCGCCGCCACATTGGAAAGAACCGTTTCAAACTCCGGAGTTCGAAGAATACACTTATATTATTTCGGGTAAAAAGCAATTTATCATCGAAGGCGAAACCGTTATTCTCGAAGCTGGACAATCTATAAAAATTGAGAAAAATACGCGCGTTCAATACTCCAATCCGTTCGAAGAACCTTGCGAATATATGGCAATTTGCATTCCGGCATTCGATTTTACGAAAGTGCATCGGGAGGAATAATACCCTTTACCTGAAAATTTCGGAAATAGTTTCTGCAACGTTGTCATTCCGACGAAGGAGGAATCCCTGCACTTGAGGGCGGCTTAATGGGATTCCTCCTTCGTCGGAATGACAAATAGAAGACTTTATTTGATTGGCAAAAAAACCAATTTCGTCGAAGTCCTGATGATTTCTTCCTTGTTCAATTTCATTTTTCTGAACTTTCCGCTATTGTACATTTCAGCCTGATCGTCGTAATGTTTGCTAAACGGATTTCCGGATTGACCTGTTGGCAAAATACTTATACTGTTTTCTATATCCGAAAAATCTATAACTCGTCGGGTTGACGGTCCGCCTTTGACTACATATTCTCCAATATCGGTAAAATCAAAAAACAGGTTGTTAATCACTTCGGTTGAACCCGGAACGTTGAAAGGTCCAACATTAAAAACGCCTCTTAACGCAGCCACTTTTCCCAAAGGATGCTGGTGTTCCAAGGTGTGAACTCGGTCCCAAGCCCAAGAATTTACCTCTTTTCCTAATTGATTTTCAAGTGCGATAATGCCTTCGTGAAAAGATGTATTGAGAATTTCAGCTCTTGTTTCTTTTTTGTTTTTTGTCGTAACGTTGTCCCACCAAACCGAATTTTCATTTTTACTTTGTGGTTCAATAATTTGTTTAACAATATGTGTGGTCAAAAGCATTTTAAAATCAGCTTCTCCCAACTCGTCCTGAAAGGTGTTTTTTAAATAACGATAAATCCATTTCTGATAAATTGTTGGCGCCAAATCCTTTACATTATTTGAACCATTCCATTTTTTTAGGATTTCAACGGATTGTTTTTCGTTGTTGGAGAGGGATTTTAAATCCAAAGCCGCAATCAGATTTTTTACAATACGAGGCGTAATCGATGACGAATTATCATTTATCATCTGACCCACATCTTCTTTTGTCCAATTGTTTTTGGGTTCCAATAAACCTGAAATTCTTTTGGCTCGATCTTGTGGTAAATAATAGCCCGGATACAAATATCCATCGACCGCTTCCGGCTGATTATTGGCGGAATAGATATAATTCCAACTTGGATTGATTGCGTGAGGATTTTTGGAGAAATCCAAAAACTCCTTTTTATCATCAATGCCATTGGTTCCATTTAAAATGAAATTTGGATTGACAGATTTATCTAATTTATATAATTTTCCGGAAGTATTCCAAGCGATATTGCCTTTGGCATCGCCATACATTATATTCAATCCTGGGGCAGCAATCAAAGAAACTCCTTTTCGAAAATCAACCAAATTCTTGGAATGTGAAAGCGAATAAACAGCTTCGAGCATTTGATTGGTTTGCTGTGAAAAAATCCAATACATTGCAATTGGTTTCTTACCCTTAATTCCAATCAATAAATCATTCATAACTGGACCGTGCTGGGTTTCCCGAACTTCTACAACCACATCAGCACTGTCTTTTACTTTAATTGTTTCTTTTCGGATTTTGTAATCCTGAAATCCGGTTGCCGTTTTGTATTGGTCTCTATTTTTTGGATTTTGTTCTTCCTGAAAGAAATTGACATCATCGTTTTCGAACATTGTTAATCCATAAGCGTAATTACGATTGTGTGCCAAAAGCGGAAACGGTGTTCCTGCCAAATAATACCCATAAATTTCATAATCAGGCACTACAATATGGGCTTCGTACCAAGTGCAAGGCTGCGAAAAAGCAATGTGAGGATCATTGGCAAAAATAACTTTTCCGTTTTTGGTTTTATTTGGCGCAATTACCCAACTGTTGCTGCCAATAAAAGCCGGCACTTGTGATTTCTCTAGTAAATCTGTCACTGATTTGGAGATTTCGGCATATTCAACAGACTTTCCGTCGAAATTTTTGATTTGAGTCGTTCCTAATGAGCCATCCAAACCAAAATCTTTTAAATAATCGACACCCAATCTATCCCGAATATCCGTCAGTAAGGGGTCGGTTTTTTGAGCCATTGCAAAACTGAACGACATATAACCAAAGATATTATAGACATCCTTTATGGTAAATTTTTCTTTTTTTATTCCCAATATTTGGAACTCGATTGGTGTTTTTCCATCTTCCAAATATTGGTTTATCCCGTCAATGTAAGCCAAGCTGAGTTGATACGCTTTCGAGTTTTTATCCAATTTAGCAATTGCTTTTTCAGAATTTTCATTGATGCCCAAACCTGCAAAAAAGGTATCGGTTTTTAACACTTTCGAACCAAACATTTCCGACAATCTTCCCGGAGCAATGCGTCGCATCAATTCCATTTGCCACAAACGATCTTGTGCGTGAACATAACCTAAAGCGGTCATCGCGTCTTTCTCGGAATTGGCATAAATATGTGGAACCCCAAAATCATCAAAATAAACCGTAGTTTCCTTTTGGATATTTCTGAGTTGTAGCTTTCCTTCATAAGTGGGCTTTAAGAAAAAAGCATAACCAACTAATGCAAGCGCAAGAAGAACAAATAGTGATAGTGTAACAAGAAGAAATCGTTTCAGATTTTTCATTTTAAATAAATTGTAAAAACAAATATAAATGATTTAGTTGCAATTTTTGCTAAAGCAGTCAAACAATTTTGTTTAATTTATTTTTTATTTTATTAAACAAAAAGTATCTTTGTGCTAAATAAATGAAAAATGAAAACAGTTTCGAAAGAAGAAATTTCCAAAATGGAAAAAATAGAACGGTTGAATTTAATCAATTCGTGCACTGGATATAAATCGGCGAATCTTATTGCGACAAAATCTGCTGATGGAAAACCTAATGTGGCGATTTTTAGTAGCATTACACATTTAGGAAGTTATCCTGCACTAATTGGATTTATTATGAGACCAACTACAGTACCACGAGATACTTATAAAAATATTAGAGAAACGGGTTACTTTACCGTGAATCACATTACGGTTGATATGATAGCCGATGCACATCACACTTCTGCCAATTATGAATTAGGAATTTCAGAGTTTGACAAAACAAACTTAGAAGAAGAATACAAAAATGATATCCTAATTCCTTTTGTTAAAGGAAGTCCGGTTCAATTGTATTGCAAATATGTCAATGAATATTACATCAAGGAAAATGACACCATTCATGTTGTAGCCTCCATTGAAAACTTGTTTTTTGACGAAAATTTGCAACACCAAGACGGTTGGTTGCAAATTGACAAGGGAAATGTTATTACGCTAAATGGTCTTGATGGGTATTGTTTACCCAAGTTGGTCGATCGTTTTCAATATGCCAGAAAAGACACACCTTCTAAATCTTTTTTTACTGAAGTGATTTAAATAGTATGTAAAGGAAAAAATAATTTGATTGTTGTGCCCACATTCTCTTGAGAAATAATACTAAAAACGCCTCCTGTTTTCTTCATAAAGGTTTTGCTCATAAAAAGTCCTAAACCCAATCCCTGCTGTTCTTTCTTGTCACGATCGAATTGTTGATAGGCATTGATTTCTTTTAATTGTTTTTCACTTAAGCCAATTCCAGAATCTTGTATGCTCAATTCATAGAATTCGGCATTGTGCTTTTTACCAGAAACAATAATTTTTTTATTCGCTTTTGAGAATTTCAGCGCATTATCTATTAATTCAAAAAGAATGAAATGTAAATATTCTTCCTGTATTTTAATATTGGCTTTATCAATATCAAATTTGATTCTTTCCAACTGAGATTTATCTATATTGGTAATTTTATTCTTGACTTTTCGAAACTCATTTAATATTTCGGTAGAGGTATCACTTAAAAATTCTAGTTTATCGGTATTTAGTTGATCATAAAGAATAGAATTATTTAATGTTCTATTCAGTCGATTTCCAGATGTTTTAATCGCATCATAAAGCATATCTTTTTGACTATCTTTGAAATTATCTTTGTGTTCGATTAAGAGGTTAATCCCTCCTAAAATACCATTAAGAGGCGTATTTACTTCATGTTGAAAGTATTGATTATCGCTCAAATTTGGATTCCCGTTTTTTACTTTAAGAAATCTTTCAATTTTGACTTCAATTATTTGTACTAAATCTTGAATTTTAAAAGGCTTAGACAAAAAAAGATCCACTCCCATCAAAGTGCATTTCTGCATTTCATCAGAATCATTTTTGGCAGTCAAAAAAATAAAAGGTATTTGATTTAATCCCTTGGTATCTTTGACTACTTCGTGAAAGGCATAGCCGTCCATAACAAGCATCATTATATCACTTATTATTAAATCTGGAATCCAGTCATCTAATACCTTTAATGCTTCATGACCATTAGGAGCGCCTTGTACGTCGTATTTGTTGTGAATTAGTAATTCTATAATATTCTCTCTCAAATCCTGTTCATCTTCTACGATGAGTATTTTATGGGTGCTCATAGGGGGAGTTTTATTGTTGTTTTGTGTTAAATTCTGTATGGCATTGCTAATTCTGTCTCCATTTAAGAGGTCTGCAAATTGTTTAATTGCGGTTTAGAGTAGTGCAATATTTGTCATACTATTTTAGTAAGTTTACAAGGGTATTGATTTGTAGCAAATTTATTTGCAATTTAGACGTTTATATTATTCGCACTAAAGCAGTATCGTTTTATTTCATTATAAGTCTTCAGACAATTGCAAAATATGTTTATTCAAACGTGCTACCTTTGACACAGCTGCTTCTTCAAGTGCAATAGTCTTTGCGAAAGAATAATACAACGAAGAATAAATTCTGAAAAGACCTATTTTATATTGTGGTTTCCTGAGTACTCCATATTCAATATCATTCAAAGACAAATATAATCGAGCAATTTTGATTCTTTTTTGTCTTAAAATATGCTGCGGTCGTACCTGCTCTTTCAACATAATCAAAAGGTAAGCATTATAGATGTTTTCCCAAAAAATCACTTTTAACTCATCTGTCTTTAATCCGTTTACCAACATGTTCTCGCTTACATAATACAATTCATGCCTAAGCGATTGGGTGCTTTCGCCCGATTTTGCCATCTGTAAAAGACGATTCGATAAATCGATATAATAGTTCAAAATTTTTATTTTTTAAATGTTAATTTATGGAAATTCAACTACTATTAAATTCTCACAATACATTCTAACTACTTGGTAATTATTAATCTAAATAATGCAGTAAACCTGCACGAAAATTAATATTCAACAAATGTGTTAATTAAAAAAATAATGTACGAATTAAATACTGATAACTTAAAAATAAAAACTCATAATTTAAAACACGAAAGCCTATCTTGCTAAAATGAAATTTAAAAAAAATGTAATACTGCTACTAGAAGATGATTTAGCTTTAGCAACTTCCATTTCAGAGATTTTGCAGCTGAGTAATTTCGAAGTACATTGGTTAACCGATGGCCTGAAAGCACTTGATTATTTACGAAATAATGTTCCCGATATCATCATTAGTGATTTGATGATGCCGTATATGAATGGAGAAGAGTTATTTACAATTATTAGAAAAAACAAGAAATTCAATGCTATTCCTTTTATTATGCTTACTGCCAATATGCATGAAGAAGTGAAGTATCGGCAGTTGGAAAACGGGGTTAATGATTTTATTATGAAGCCTTTTAAGTCAAAAGAGTTAATTTTTAAAATCAAAAACGTACTAGTTCTTAGAAATCATTTTGAAAAAATGCACCAACCGGATCCGTTTTCGAAAGTGACTATAAAATTATCTCAAAAAGATTTTTTACTCTCCGTCAATGAGTATATTTTGAGTAATCTAAAATCCAAAATAGCCATTGACGAGTTAGCATCTCATCTTTTTATCAGCAAATCGACTTTAGATAAAAGAATCAGAAAACTAGCAAATAAGAGTATTACACAATATATAAGAGAGTTTAAATTAGATTATGCCATTAAACTTATTGATTTAGGGGAAAGGAATATTCAGTTTTTAGTGGAGGAAACAGGTTTTAACTCATTTTCATATTTTTCTACAAGTTTTAAATCA
>CAMBHH010000040.1 GCA_945866505.1 Flavobacterium psychrophilum | reverse complement strand
AATAATTACGGGCCAAATCATTTTCCAGAAAAATTGATTCCTTTGTTTATCAATAACATTATAAATAATAAACCTTTACCAGTTTATGGTGATGGAAATTATACTCGCGATTGGTTATTTGTTATAGATCATGCGGTAGCTATTGATTTAGTTTTTCATCAAGGTCTGAACCATCAAACGTACAATATTGGTGGCTTTAACGAATGGAAAAATATCGATTTGGTAAAAGTATTGTGTAAAATCATGGACGCCAAATTGGGAAGAAGTGCAGGCGAATCGGAAAAATTGATTACTTATGTCAAAGACAGGCCAGGACACGATTTGCGTTATGCAATCGATGCTAATAAAATAAACAAAGAATTGGGTTGGAAACCGTCGGTTACATTTGAACAAGGATTGGAATTTACCATTGATTGGTATTTGAACAACAAGGAATGGCTAAATAGTGTAACCTCAGGGGATTATGAAAAATATTATGTAAAAATGTACTCTTAGAGGCTGGAAGTTTGGATATGAATTTTAGAAAATAGAGAACAAATAAACTATGAACTGGTATGTTGTTTACACAAAACCCAAATGGGAAAAGAAAGTAGCAGAGCGATTAAATGAGATAGGAATTGTTACATATTGTCCGCTAATTACCAAAGAGAGTCAGTGGTCAGACCGGAAGAAGATTATTACTGTACCCTTGTTTAATTCCTATATTTTCGTTCAACTTGAAGAAAAGCAACGTAATAGGATATTTGAAGTAACCGGTGCGATTCGTTATTTGTTTTGGTTGGGAAAACCTGCTGTTGTTAAAGATTCTGAAATTGATTCCATAAAGAGTTGGCTTTCTATTCCTGATTCCTTTGAAATTTCATTAGATAAGTGGAAAAAAGGGGATACAGTTGTTCTAGAATCAGGTCCTTTTATGAGTCAGTCTGCAGTTATTCACGAAGTCAAGCAAAACCAATATATTTTGATTCTCGAATCTTTAGGTTGTGTACTTAAGGTGAACAAAAAAGAGCTGTAGTTTTTGGTTTTAAAATATAAATTAAAATAAATATTTTATTTAATTTTTTTAATTTACATATAGTAAAATTGGTCACAAACCGAGGTTTTTTTTTGGCTGTTGTAAATTGATGTTTTATATGTTTAAAAAGTCACAATTTTTTTATTGTACTTTAAATTTGCATGTGTTTTTCCTTGCAAATCTTTTCTGAGACTTGCAGTGGCGAAGCCATAGAAAAAGATAGGTTAGAGGCTATAAGTTAAGAAAAATTTATTGTTGTTTCTGTAGAATTTTAAGATGCCAAAAATTAAAGAATATTTTTTATTTCTTAAAATTTAATAAGTATTATTAATTATGTTTTCATTATGAAAAAATTTATTATTGCCATTTGTTTACTATTTGCATTCTTTCAATCGGAGTCAATTACAGCTCAAGACTTGTTAAAAAGCAATGATTTAAGCACGATTAAGGTTGATTATTTATCTGATGCAGATATAGCCAAAATAAAGTCGCAATTGCAAAACAATAAGACCACAATTGAACAAGTAGAGCCATTGGTATTGTCAAAAGGTATGTCTGCTAATGAGTTTGCAAAATTGAAGGTGAGATTGGGCTCACAAATGACTGCAGAACCAAAAACTGATTCTAATACTGATGTTTATGATGATAAAAAAGTAGAGCAAACTCGTAAACAAGAAAAAATAGAAAATAGAAAAGTAAAGGATACCCTAAATTCTTTAGTTTTTGGCTCGGAGTTGTTTGATAATCCAGATTTAAACTTTGAACCTAATTTGAAATTGGCTACCCCATTCAATTATGTTTTGGGGCCAGGCGATGAATTACAAATTAGTGTGTATGGTGTTCAGGAATATAGCGCAACAGTTCCAGTCACAACTGAAGGCAAGGTTAACATTCAGTACGTAGGGCAAATTCCAGTTTCAGGCATGACCATTGAAGCTGCCACAAAGAAAATAAGAGGAGCGATTTCTAGAGTTTATAGTACAGTTTCTTCGGGACAATCTCAAGTAGGAATAAGTTTGAGCCGCATTCGAACAATCAAGGTCACCATTATAGGCAGCAAGCAGCCAGGGAATTATTCTATTTCTTCTTTGGCAACGGTCTATAATGCTCTATTTTTGGGTGGTGGACCTGGAAAAAACGGAACTTATCGAAATATAGAACTTTTGAGGAATAATAAAATATTTAAGAAAATTGACATTTATAATTTTTTAGTCAATGGGAATCAATCGGATAATGTAGGGTTGAAGGATAATGATGTGATTCGCATTCCTGCTTATTCTCAACGAGTAACTTTAGAGGGCCAAGTGAAGCGTCCGGGAATCTTCGAGATGAAATCGGGAGAAACTTTTAAAGATTTATTGTCATTCGCATCTGGCTTTAATGAGTTTGCCTATACGGCTTCAGTTAATGTTTTGCAAAAAACCGCCAAAGACTTCAAGGTTAAGGATATTCCATCATCAGAATATGGCAGTTACAAACCGCTGGCCGGTGATGTTTATAGAATTTCTAAAATTTTAAATCGATTTGAAAACCGTATTAAAATTGAAGGGGCAGTATTCCGTCCAAACACCTATTCTTTTTATGAAGGCATGCGTATTTCTGATTTGGTTGCTCAATCTGATGGTTTAAAAGAAGATGCTTATACTGATAGAGCTACTATTGTTAGAACAAAATCTGATTTAACTACAGAAGTTACCAATGTTAATCTGAGTAAAGCTTTGTCTGGTGATCAAGAAGCAAATATTCTTTTGAAAAAAGAAGATATAGTAACTGTATATTCAATTTTGGATTTCAAGGATGAATTTAAATTAACTATTGATGGTGAAATAAAAAGACCAGGAACATACGATTATCACGAGAATGTGACCTTGAATGATTTGTTGGTTCAGGCGGGAGGATTGACGGGTTCTGCGTCTAAAAGAGTGGAAATTGCCAGAATGATAAAATCAGACGAAATAAATGATTCTAATCCTAGTAGAGTTCAACTATTTAATTTAGAGATATTTGCAGGGAATAACGAGCAAATCAAAAATTTTACTTTAGAACCTTTTGATGTTGTAAATATTCGTAGAATGGCGGTTTATGAAAAGCCACAAATGGTAAACGTCATTGGCGCTGTGAATTATACAGGCAAATATGTTTTGGCAAATAAAAAAGAAAAAATATACGATGTGATTTTGCGCGCTGGTGGGTTGACAGCTGTTGCTAATTTAGATGGGGTAAAAATCAAACGACCTATTCAAGCTAAGCAAATAGAAGACTTAGAAAATGTCGATTTGAATTTAGGAAAGAAAGATACTGTTCAAAATAAAATAGTCAAAAAATTGAAAGAAGAACTGAAATATGCTACCATTCCTATAGATTGGCGATCTATTATTAAAGACCCGTCTGATAAATCAAATGTTACTCTATTTCCTGGTGATGAAATTGAAGTTTCGGTTTTCAATGAGAGTGTAAAAGTAGTGGGTAATGTTCTTTTGACATCGGAGATTCCTTACGGTAGGGGCAAAGGATTTAATTATTATCTAGAGTCCGTTGGAGGCACCGATGCTAAAGGTTGGAAGAAAAAAGCCTATATCATTTATCCTAATGGAAAAGCGGGAGTATCTAGTACTTTTTTATTCATACGTTCTTATCCAAAGGTGTTGCCAGGTTCTCAAATTGTTGTCCCTGAAAAACCAGAAACACGGAAAATGAGTACAGGAGAATGGGTTAGTATTGGAAGCGTGATTGCAAGTATAGCTCTTTTAGTAGTGACCGCATTCAAATAGCACTTTGAAAAACCTACAAGATTTCAAAACAAACATAATTATAACAAATAGCTAAATAATGGCAAACCAACCAACTGTCAAAGAGGAAATTGCTCTAAAAGAGCTAATAAAAAATTTAAAAGAATGGTTATATTTTTTACTTTCTAAACGGACAACCATTGCTTTGGCGTCTATTTTGGGTGCTATTTTGGGATTGACGTACTCCTTTGTTAAGAAGCCAGTATATAAAGCTAGTTTGTCTTTTGCTTTAGAGAGCAGTGCAGCAGGAGGCGGATTATCTGGTGCTTTGGGATTGGCTAGTTCACTTGGATTGGATTTGGGTGGTTCAGGAGGAGGAATTTTTGAGGGTAGTAATTTGACAGAATTATTCAAATCTAGGAAAATGGTCGAAAAGACTTTACTTATGCCCGTAAGCTTCAATGGAAAAACAATTTCGCTGGCCGAAATGTATATTGAAAATGAGAAATGGCGCAAGAAATGGGACGACAAACCCAAATTAATAGGGTTGCAGTTTTTGCCCAATACAAGTCGTAAGAATTTTTCAAGAACTCATGACAGTATTTTTGGGGCAATCTATGAAGATTTATCAAAATATAAGCTTGAAGTAGGTCAGAAAGACAAGAAAGTCGATATTATCAGTATTGAAGTTACCTCGACTAACGAATTATTTTCTAAATTTTTTACTGAAGCCTTGGCCAAACAAGTTGGTGATTTTTATATTGAAACCAAGAGTAAAAAGGCCCGAATAAATATGGCTATTTTGGAGCGACAAACTGATTCTATTCGAGGGGAATTAAATAGTGCAATAAGCGGCGTAGCAGTAGCCAATGATAATACTTTTGGTTTGAATCCGTCTTTGAATGTTCGCCGTGTCCCTTCGGCACGTCGTCAGGTTGATGTGCAGGCGAATTCTGCCATTTTAACTGAATTAGTAAAACAAACCGAGTTAGCCAAAGTTACTGTGCGAAAAGAAACTCCGCTAATACAGATAATTGATAGACCAATTTTGCCTTTAAAGAAGGAAAAAGTAGGTAAGTTAATGGGATTGATTGTAGGAGCTATTGTGTTTGGATTATTAACAATCTTATTTTTAACATTAAAAAACACCTTAAAAAAAGTACTTTAATTTTTTTCTTTTTATCGTACAAATCGTTAAAAACATACTTGTAACTCTATTTTTATTTTTAAATTTAGTTTGAATCAAAAGTTTCATTTTTTTGAAAACGAAAAGCCTTATTTCTATATAGTAAAATCTGTATCTTTATAATTCATACCCAGATATAATTGTGAGATCACCAAAAACCATACAAAATTGGCACTAGAAATTTTATCAAAATTATTGTCAATATTTATTAGTTTATTGATTTTATTCAATGCTATTTTGATACGAAAGATTGTGGGAACATGGTTGTTTCCTGCTACTCTTTTCTCTTTATTTTGGTTTGTATTTACCTTTTTTCCTTTAATTGTAATGTTTGAAGTCCCAATTAATCCGTGGGCTGTTGGGTATTTAAGCTTATTGGTGATTGTTTTTTCGTGGACGTTTATTTTTTTTAATTGGAAGAAAGCATTTCAAAATAATTTAGATAAACCTCCTAGTGATGAAGTTTACGACACAAAGCTATTAAGAATTACGCTATGGTTCTCCATCGTAATTTCGGTTATATGTTCCATAAAGGTAATGTTGGTCCAAGGGTTTTCATTATCAGACCTTTACGAAGATATTGTACTTGTAGCTGCCAAATATGCAGTTTCAAGGTATGCTTCCGAGGTGGTATCTTCCGTTTACGGACCTTTGAGCCTAGGTTTTGCCTATATTGCAGTTTTGACTGCGGGGTTGATATTTGGATCAACCAATAATAGTTCAATGAAAAAATGGGTTTTACTAGCTTTCTTGCCTTCTATTATAATTATGATTACTCAATCTGCCAAGGGTTCTTTTTTTGGCTCTATTTTTTATTTTTTAGGTGGGATACTTGTTACTAGTATTCAACGGAATAAGTTGTTACTTTTTAAAGCAAATATTTTAAGAATCATAGCGAAAATTGGTTCATTTTCGATAGTGTTATTTGTTTTCTCATTAATGTCAAGAGGATTACAAGATGAAAAAGATGTAGGCGGTTTTTTGGAAAAATTGAGATTTCTACTCGCCTCCTATTTTTTTGGTCATTTGTATAACTTCTCCGAATGGATTGGCGTTTATTGGGATGGTTTCAACAATTCAAAGTTCGACATTAGCCATTATTATTACGGCTTTTATACTTTTATGTCTATTTATCGGTTTTTTGGTTATCAAAAAGTTACACCAGATGCCGTGTATGATGAGTATAACAATATTCAGGAACAAATGGAATCTAATGTTTTTACTATTTTTAGGGGGATGATAATGGATTTTGGCATTTTTGGAACAGTTTTTTTTATTTTTATTCTTGGGTTGCTGTTGCATCTTTGTTTTTACGTTTTTTTAAATAGTCGAAAGCCAATTATATCTCTAGCAATTACAATGTTTATGTTAGTTGTTTTCTATTATTCCTTTATAATTAGTGTCCTCACGTGGAATATTGTTCCTTTTATTCTCATTCTGTTTATGATTTTATTAAAATTTAATTCCTACAACTTTGTTCTTAAAAAAACTATTTGACGGGAAGTCTAAATTTTTTATTTATATGTTGACTGCACAAGGACTCTTTATGCTGTCTAACTTATTTATAAATTATAAAATTGAAAAAATTTGGTCTGTAGAGGGATTTGCAACCTATAATTTATTAAAAAGATTAGGTTCTTTTATTGTTTTTCCACTTATTTTGGGAGTAGGTATCGGTATTCCAAGATATATTAGTTTTTTAAAAAAAGGAAAAGATGATTCATCAAAAGCGCTTGAGTATTTGGTTGCGGGATTAATAATCTTTTTAATCACTTTTGGTGGGTTTTTACTTTTATTGTTATTTTTTCCCGCGGTCATTCTTTCCTCTTTTAAACAAATTGGTTCTGAAAGTATTCTACTAATTGTTGCTCTATTTATATTTAGTCAAGGTGTATTCGTCATTCTTAGTTCATTTTATCGAGGCAAGATTCAATTTGGAAATAGTAGCTTGCTTAATGTGTTGGTTTTGTCTTTTTTGCCTACTGTAATTATTTTTTTCTCGGATAACATTTTTGATTATTTTTTGTATTATGCAGTATTGACCATCTGTTCATTGTTATTAATAATCGTATTTAACCTTTATAAATGTTCAATTTCTTATAAACGCACTCAATTTAAAATAAAGCAACTCATTCATTATGGAGCTCCAAGAGTAGTTGCCGATGCTATTTTATTTTCACTTGATTTTATCCCGATTTATGTAGTAAGTGTTTTTATAAGTCTTGAAGAATCTGGTTATCTCTCCTTAAGTTTTATGTTTTTCAAATTAGCGTCAGTCTCTTTTGATTTGATAGGGTCACTTATTTTACCTTTGTATGGCAAAGGTTTTAAAACTGAATCTTCGGCTGTGTTTATCCAAAAAGTCAATCGACTTTTGCTTATTTCTGGCTGTTTGGCAGTATTGGCGTCGGTATTTGGTTATATTTTTATTCCTTATTTAGTAGCTACTTTTTTCGGTTCACTTTCTCCGGCTATAGTTGCTTCTCAATATATATTTATTGCCTTTCCTTTTTATGTTGTTTTTACAATTTTAAAAAATGTTTTGGACATTATTAGTTCAAAAGCCTATAATTCACTGATTCAAATTATAGGGTTTGTGGCGATGACTTTGACGCTTTTCTACGGTATTTATCAAAAGGAATGGTTTTATTATAGAACATTAACCATAATCATTCCTTATTTTGTTTTGGGGGTCTTGACCTACTTAGTTTGGAATAAGCTAAAACATAGGATGGTTCAAAATCCAATTGAAAGTCAATCAGCAGCAAGTGCAAAAGATTAAGTTTTTAACCCAATAGAAGTCTTGTTAATATTGTAGGTACTTTTAAACTTCTGCCTGAAAAGTAGTTAGAAAATAAATTAAAATGTTCACAATATTTTGCCCAAAATCAAGTTAGAAAAGTACTGTTTAATAATTTTAAAAAACAATAAAAAGAATGATTTCAGTTTGTCTGGCAACCTATAATGGAGAGAAATATATAAAAGATCAGCTTTTGTCTATTTTAAAAAAATTAGGCCCAAATGGTGAAATTATTATTTCTGTTAATTATAGAATGTAATTTTTAAATAAAAAAGGCTTCATCAGTTATTTTCAAAATGCAAGCAACTACAATTAGCAAAAATTATATTTTTGTGGCTCTCCCAGTCGCTAATAAGATTAAAAGTTTTAATTAAAATAAATAGTATTAGAAAATGAAAACAGCATTTATTTGTGTCAATTTCAATAATTCAAAAATTACTCAAGGATATATTAATAATGTTCTTCAGATAAAAAATGATTTTGATATAAAAGTTATTATTGTAGATAACGCCTCGCAAGAACATGATGTCCAAGATTTGAGTGAATACATTGAAGATTTAAAAAATGACAATATAGTTTTATTAAAATCAAGCTCAAATTTAGGTTATTTTAAGGGTTTGAATTTGGGGGTGAAATGGGCTCTTTTTAATGGTTATAATCAATACCAAATAGTAGGAAATAATGATCTTGAATTTTTCCCAGATTTTTTAATTAATCTTCAAAATTTAAAATTAAAAGAAGTTGAATTGATAATAGCTCCAGATGTTATCACTATTAATGGAATACATGAGAATCCTCATTTGATACATAAGATGAAATTTTTAAGAAAATTAAAGCAGGAAATTTATTTGAGCAACTATTATTTGGCTAAATTTATAACAAAATTTTATTCCGCAGAAAGAAAACCAAAAGCTTTTGATCCAGAAAGGAAATATATACATATGGGAATTGGAGCGCTTTATATTTTAACACCAAATTTTTTTAATCATTTTGACAAATTATGGGAAGATGTTTTTTTATATGGTGAAGAAGCAATTTTAGCAGGGCAAGTCAACAGTGTAAATGGTAAAATACTCTATGAGCCGTTACTAAGATGTAATCATAACGAATCAGCTACAACATCCAAAATGGAGTCAAAATACAAGTATAAAGTTATACAAAGTTCATACAAAATTTATAAAAAATATTTATAAAATGGTAAATTCTATAGAGGATAAAATACTACTGATTACGGGTGGCACAGGTTCGTTTGGTAATGCTGTGTTGAATCGATTTCTAAATACTGACCATTTTAAAGAAATTCGTATTTTTTCTCGTGACGAGAAAAAACAAGACGATATGCGCAACCAGGTAAACAGTGATAAACTAAAATTTTATATTGGTGATGTTCGTGATTATAAAAGTATTGAAGGCGCCATGCGTGGAGTCGATTATGTTTTTCATGCAGCGGCATTAAAACAAGTTCCTTCCTGTGAATTTTTTCCTTTAGAAGCTACAAAAACTAATGTCTTTGGCACTCAAAATGTAATTGATGCTGCTGGAGCTAATAAAGTAAAAAAAGTAATTTGTTTGAGTACTGATAAAGCCGCTTATCCAATTAATGCCATGGGAATTTCTAAAGCTTTAATGGAAAAAGTAGCGGTAGCAGCATCAAGAAATCTTACTGAAACCACAGTCTGTCTGACCCGTTACGGTAATGTAATGGCTTCGAGAGGTTCTGTGATTCCGTTATTTCTAAAACAAATTAGAAGTGGAGAACCCCTCACAATTACCGATCCTTGTATGACTCGTTTTATGATGTCTTTAGATGAAGCCGTTGAGCTGGTATTGTTTGCTTTCGAACACGGAAATTCAGGCGATTTGTTTGTTAATAAAGCACCAGCAGGCACCATTGGCGATTTGGCACAAGCTTTAAAAGAACTTTGTAATACTGAAACTGACATCAAAATTATTGGTACACGTCACGGCGAAAAGTTGTATGAAACTTTGTGTACTCGTGAGGAGATGGTAAAGGCCGAAGATATGGGAGAGTTTTTTAGAATTCCAGCGGACAATCGTGATTTGAATTATGCCCAATATTTTTCAGAAGGAGCACAAGATGTTTCAGTTATTGAAGATTATCATTCTCATAATACACAGCAATTGGGAGTTGAGGGAATGAAAAGATTATTAATTAAATTACCCTTGATCCGAAAAGAGGTATTTGGCGAAGATGTGGCTCAAATGCCATGTTAGTGTTTAAATTAATTTTCAAACAATATGATTCCAGAAATAACAAAAGGAAATAGTCATTCAGATTCAAGAGGGACTTTGTTTTTTAATAATGATTTTGACGCCTCTGCTATCAAAAGATTTTACATAATTGAGAATAAAAATACTGATTTTGTTCGGGCTTGGCTAGGGCATAGAATTGAACAAAGATGGTTTTTGGCGGTGCAAGGGTCTTTTAAAATTCATTTGATTTGTATTGATAGTTGGGAAAAACCATCAAAAGGATCTGAACAACTTGGTTTTCTGTTGCAAGCAGAAAAAATGGATGTTCTCCATATTCCGCAAGGTTATGCGAGTAGTATTCAATCTCTAGAAGAAGGTTCTAAATTATTAGTTATGTCGGATTATTTGGTGGGAGAGGTAAAAGACGAATGCCGATATGCAGCGGATTATTTTAAATAGTAAGAAGTAATTATTTAACAAAACAATAATAAATTATAATGTTAAAAATAGGAATAACGGGTCAAGAAGGTTTCGTAGGAACGCATCTTTTTAATACCATTGCACTTTTTCCAAATGAATTTGAGCAAGTAGATTACGATATTAGTTTTTTTGGTGATGATGTATTATTAGACAAATTTGTTGCTCAATGCGATGTGATTGTGCATTTAGCAGCTATGAATCGTCATAGTGACCCACAAGTTTTGTATGACGTTAATGTAGGTTTAGTATCAACACTCATCAATTCCTTAGAACGAACTAATTCCCAAGCTCATGTTATTTTGTCATCTTCCTCACAAGAAGAAAAAGATAATTTATATGGAAAATCCAAAAAAGTGGGCAGGGAGTTATTGATAAAATGGGCTAATACTGTTGGAGGTACTTTTACGGGTTTAATAATTCCGAATGTTTTTGGTCCTTTTGGTCAGCCCTATTATAATTCGGTCATTGCTACTTTTTCACATCAAATTTCAAATGGTGAAACCCCACATATTCAAGTTGACGGCGCTCTTAAGTTGATTTATATAGGCGAGTTAGTTACCGAAATATTGAGTAAAATCAGAGAAAACAAGACCAATACAGCCTATGAGGTTCCGCATACCTCAGTATCAAAAGTATCGGAATTACTTGGTCTATTGAAAGGTTTTAAAAGCAGCTATCAAGAAAACGGAGAAATTCCAAAAATCAACACTACTTTCGAGTTAAATTTGTTTAACACCTTTCGTTGTTATATGGATATTGCGAACCATTTTCCGGTGAAATATGTGCAGCATATTGACACAAGAGGTTCGTTTGTTGAAGTGATTCGTTTGGAAATAGGAGGTCAGGTATCATTTTCGACAACTGTTCCAGGAGTTACAAGGGGAAATCATTATCACACTCGAAAAATAGAGCGTTTTGCTGTAATCAAAGGAAAAGCTCTGATTCAGCTGCGACGTATTGGCTCTAATGAAGTGTTGAATTTTTATCTTGATGGTGCAGAACCTGCTTACGTAGATATGCCTATTTGGTACACCCATAATATTAAGAATATTGGTGATGAAGTGTTGTATACCAATTTTTGGATTAATGAATTTTATGATTCAAATGATCCTGATACTTATTTCGAAGAAGTTTAAAATTTACGAGTAATATATTTACAAAAAAATATAATTTCAATAGATGAAAAGATTAAAATTAATGACCGTGGTCGGCACAAGACCCGAAATAATAAGATTATCAAGAGTTATAGCGGCTTTAGACGCCTCGGATGCAATAGAACATATACTAGTTCATACAGGACAAAATTACGATTATGAGCTGAATCAAATATTTTTTGATGATTTAGAAATTAGAAAACCAGACTATTTTCTAGATGCAGCAGGCAAATCTGCCACAGAAACAATTGGGCAAATTCTAATTAAAATTGATCATTTGTTAGAAAGTGAAAAACCAGATGCTTTTATGGTTTTGGGTGATACTAATAGTTGTCTGTGTGCCATTCCTGCTAAAAAGCGTCGTATTCCTATCTTTCATATGGAAGCGGGAAATCGTTGTTTTGATCAGCGTGTTCCTGAAGAGACCAATCGTAAAATCGTAGATCACATTTCAGATGTTAATTTGACCTATAGTGATATAGCTCGAGAATATTTATTGCGAGAGGGCCTATCGGCAGACCGAATTATCAAAACAGGTTCGCCTATGTTTGAGGTTTTGAATCATTATTTGCCTCAAATTAATGCTTCCGATATACTTCAGAAATTGAATCTCGAAGAAAACAAGTATTTTGTAGTTTCTGCTCATCGAGAAGAAAATATTAGTAGCGAAAAAAACTTCCGAGGTTTAATGGATAGTTTGAATTTGATTGTTGAAAAATATGGGTATCCAATTATTATGAGTACACATCCTCGAACTCGAAATATGATTGACAGTAAAAAAATTGAAATGAGACCAGAAGTTCAATTTTTGAAACCAATGGGTTTTAACGATTATAATGCTTTGCAAATGAAATCTTTTGCAGTACTATCAGATAGTGGCACGATTTCGGAGGAATCGTCAACGTTTAATTTTCCAGCATTAAATATTCGTGATGCTCACGAGCGTCCCGAAGCCATGGAAGAAGCTTCAGTAATGATGGTAGGTTTGAATCCAGAACGTGTTATGCAGGGATTGGTGCAATTACAAACTCAAAAAAGAGGTGCCTCACGAAATTTTCGACCTGTTGCAGATTATTCGATGCCTAATGTATCTGAGAAAATTGTGCGCATAATTTTGAGTTATACGGATTATGTGAAACGTGTAGTTTGGGGCGAATACAACTAAATTAAATATTGTGAACTGGATTGTTTCGGAATTGTTTTACCCTGATGAGGTTTCTACTGCCCAAATATTGACTGATATTGCTTTAAAAAAAGCAGAAGATGGAAATGTTAATGTTGTTTGTGGACCATCAGGTTATGAAAAAACGTACACTATTCAGCAAAATGAATTGGACGAGCGAATTAAAATTTTTAGGGTTGGACTTCCGGATTTAAATAAAAATAAAATTTCTGATAGAATATTAAGGTTATTACTATTAACAATCAAAATGAGTTGGGTAATATTGGTCAAGGTTAAAAAAAACGATACCCTTCTGTTGGCAACAAATCCTACTTTTTTGATAATAACGGTTTCATTATTAAAAATAATTAAAAAATTTAATTTAGAAATTCTTGTTCACGATGTATTTCCTGAAAATTTGGTTCCAGCAGGCTTAATAGAAAAAAATAGTTTAAAATTTAGGATATTAAGTAAAATCTATAACTACTCCTTTGGCAATGCAGATCGACTGATTGTATTGGGTGAAGACATGGAAAAGTTGATGATAAAAAAAGTATTTCCAAAAAAAATTAGAATTGATATAATTCCAAACTGGGCCGATGATGAAATTGAGCCCATTGAAAACTTTGATGTTTCAAGTTATTTATCTATTGCACTAAAAAATAAAATTATATTTGGTTTTACAGGAAATTTAGGCAGGGTTCAAGGTCTTTTAGAGTTTATAGATTTGTTTAAAAACATTAAAAACCAAAATATTGTTTTAGTTATTATTGGCGATGGCGCTGTTCGTTCGGCTGTTGAAGATAGGATTAAAAATGAAGGTTTAAAAAATATCTACTATCTGGGTTCAAAGCCACGAAGCGAACAAAAATTGTTTTTAAATGCTTGCACCATTGGATTAGTTACTTTAAAGCAGGGTATGAAAGGATTAGGTGTTCCATCAAAAACCTACAATTTAATGGCGGCTGGAAGACCTTTGTTTTATATTGGTGACAATGATTCGGAAATTGATAATTATATTAAAAAATACAATTGTGGATGGTCATTTAGGTGGGAACAATTGGAAGAGATAGAATCTTTCATAAATCAAATTTCATGTAATGATTTTGAACTGTTAATTGAGAAAGGAATTAATTCTAAAAATGCGGTTGAGTCTCATTATAAAAAGGAGGATGTGTTAAGTTTATTTTAATTTTTGTATTTTATTATAAATTGTTTTTATCCAAGAGTTATCGGGTTAAGGAAAATCATTCGTAAAAGAATTACTGAGTAGTTATGATCTAATAAGTTTGTCTAGAACTTTTGCAGATTATGACGTTTCCTTGAAGAATAAAATTGGTAATTTCTAACAAATATTTACATTTCTACTTTATTCAGAATGCCTTATTATACTACTTTTTGAATTTAGCAGTAGAATTGTTAGTAATAAAAGCAGCTTTACATACAATATCAAAATTAATTTTTTTTAGAATAAAGATTTTCTTCCCTGTTTTTGTGTAAATTCAATAAAAATGTTTTAGACACATTCCATCAAGTTGATTTGAGAATTCAAATAAATAGATGTCTTGATTGAAAGATATAGCTAAAGAGATGATTAATTTGGGTTAAATTAGGATGTAAAAGTAAGCTTTCGGTTCTGCAGATTAACTGAAAATACAAATCTAAAGATAGTTTGAAATTGTAACAAATGACACTTTGTTTTAGAAAAATACGAAAGAGAATATGATATTATTAACCGGTTCTAACGGTTTTCTTGGGAAACATATAGTAACAGGATTAAAGGCAGAATATGTAACTGTTGGAAGAAGTTCTAACTGCGATGTCATTGCCGATTTATCAGTGGAAATACCCTTGTTACCAAAAGTAAATTTGGTAATTCATTCGGCTGGGAAAGCCCACTCTGTTCCTAAAACTGATGTTGAAAAGCAATCTTTTTTTGATGTAAACGTAACAGGAACGGAAAACCTCTTGAAAGGTCTTGAAAATAGTGGTTTACCAAATCAATTTATTTTCATTAGTTCTGTGAGCGTTTATGGACTTACATTGGGGAATAACATTGATGAAGACCACCCTTTGATGGCCACGGATCCTTACGGTAAAAGTAAAATTTTAGCCGAGAAATTAATCCAAGATTGGTGCGCGAAAAACAAAATTATATGTACAATCTTTCGATTACCCTTAGTAGTTGGCAAGAATCCACCTGGAAATTTAGGTGCGATGATCCACGCAATACGCAAGGGTTTTTATTTCAACATAGCAGGCGGCTATGCCAAAAAGAGCATGGTATTAGCAGATGATGTTAGTACGGTTTTATCGCAGGTATCCGAAATAGGAGGGGTTTATAATTTATCTGACGGGTATCACCCTAATTTTAATGAAATGAGTCTTATTATTGCTAGACAATTAGGCAAAGAAAAAGTAAGTAATTTGCCTTTTTGGATTGCTAAAATTTTAGCTTTGTGTGGTGATATTATAGGTTCCAAATTCCCTATAAATTCTGATAAATTGAATAAATTAAACGGTAATTTAACTTTTGATGATTCAAAGGCAAGACGGACATTTGGATGGAGTCCGCAAGATGTGCTGCAAGGTTTTAAAATTAGTTAGCCTAGGGGTAACTATTCTATGTTTACTGCTTTTATTTTTTTATTTTTATTTTTTTCGGTAATATGTTATTTGGGTCAGCTAAACTTAAAGCCTTCCTTTCTAATAGTAATGATCCAGAAAAACAAAAAACCCATCCTCAAAAAATGGGATGGGTCTAGTTTAGTAGCGGGAACAGGACTCGAACCTGTGACCTTCGGGTTATGAGCCCGACGAGCTGCCTACTGCTCTATCCCGCGTTGTTTCGGGTGCAAAGATACAACCAATTTTATCAAATACAAGTGTTTCTCATAAAAATATTCACGTCAATGATAGTAAACTGACTTAAAAGCATTTAACAGTGAGAATCCTGAAAATTAATCTAACAGCAAAATGAATTTCAAAGGTTGAAAATTAAACCCACTCGATGAAACATCATAAAAACAACTAAATTTAGGGTTTTCAAACTTTGCATTTAGTTCGTTTTGTTTAATTGAGAGATTATTTTGCTGTACAAAAGTTCTTCATCGATAGGTTTTGAGATATAATCGTTCATACCTATATTTTGAGATTTCTCAATATCTAGCGAAGTAACATCAGCGGTAAGTGCAATAATGGGTATCTGTGATTTCATCGTATTTCGGATGTAATCGGTTGTTTCAAAACCATTCATTATGGGCATTTGCAAATCCATTAGAATAATGTCATACTGAGATTCTTTCAATTTTTCTATAAGAATTTTTCCGTTATCTGCAATCTCGCACTCAAACCCAAAATCGTTCAAAATTATTTTTATCAGCAATTGATTTAATGCAATGTCCTCTGCAACAAGAACTTTTATATTTCCTAAATCTTGCCCTGTCCTTAAAATCAAAGCAGGCTCTTCAGACATTTTTTCATCTGTTTTAGAAAAACTCATTGAAAAACCAAATGTCGATCCCTCGCCCACTTTACTTTTTACAAAAAGTGACCCTCCTTGAAGTTCTACCAACTTTTTCACGATGGAAAGTCCTAAACCAGTTCCTCCGTATTCTTCAGAAATTTCAGCAGACGCTTGTTCAAAATTATTAAAAATATGACTTAATCTGTTCTCAGGAATTCCAATACCAGTATCGATTACGATAAATTCTAAGTTTATCTTTTTAACATCCTCATTCACAATAGAAATACTCAAGGTTATTCCTCCCTGACTAGTGAATTTTATGGCATTACTAATTAAATTTAAGAGTATTTGTCTCAAACGAACAGCGTCACCAAGTAGCGTTTTTGGAATAGTTGCATCATACATTTTTTTGAATTCAACGACTTTTTCAAGACATTTTGGTTCAAACAAGCAAAAAAAATCTAGAATAAGTTCTTCTAAACTAAACGGTTTCTGGCTAAATATCATTTTTCCCGAATCTACTTTAGCAAGATCTAGAATGTCATTAATAAGAATAATCAAGGATTCTCCAGATTTTTTAATGGCATCGATATATTCTTTTTGCTTTTCGTTTAATTCTGTCTTCAATATTACATTGGTAAATCCAACAATCGAATTCATCGGCGTCCGAATCTCGTGACTCATATTGGATAAAAATTGTTGCTTATGTTTTAAAGCTTCTTCAGCAACTTCTGTTTTATGCTCAGCAATCCTTTTAGAAGCAATCAATTCTTCTTTTACATTATGATGATCAGTAACTTCATAAGCAATAATAGTAATTCCCGAAATAGATTTATCAGCTTCAAGGTATGGCTGGTAAACAAAATTAAAATAGCTGTCTCCTAAAGTGCCGTTGCGCATTAGTGGGGCGAGAAGTTCATAACCTTCAAACGGAATTCCTGTGGTGTAAACTTCATTGAGTATTTTGGGGAACATACTATCTTGTATTTCAGGTAAAATTTCTAGTATTGACTTGCCTTCAACAGCATCTCCCTTTCCCCAAAATTGTTTAATACTTTCATTAGCAAGATCAATAATCATGTCTTTTCCCTTCAAAATAGCAAAAGCAAAAGGCGATTGCGTTAGCATCATATTGTACCGTTCGTTGCTGTCTTCGACGAGTTTAATGGCTTTCTTCTCAATTTCCAATTGTTTTTCAAGAGCCTTTTTTTCTCGCATTTGCAGTTCGATAGACAATCGTCGCACCGCTGTAATATCCACAATGGTAAGCACAATAAGTTGTTCATTGATGTTTTGTTGCACAATTCTGTGAGCATTCAGCACCATAACTTTTAAACCTATTTCCGGAAAAGTATGTTCTACTTCATAATCATAAAAACTATTCTTTTTGGGAACAATCTCTTCTAATAATTCTCGAAGTCTTGGAATATTCCACTGATTATTTCCTAATTTAAATAATGATTTTCCGATGCATTCCGCTTCGGCAATTTGAAAAGTTTTGTAGAAAGACTTATTAGCCGATTTAACTTTAATGTCTTTGTCCAATATCAAAACAGGTTCGTGCACCGTTGAGAGTAGGGCTTCGTTATAATTATTTAATTCTTCTACTTGTTGAATACGAGCATGCAATTCTTGAATACTCGTAGTCAATTCTTCGTTAGTCGATTCTATTTCTTCTTTCGAGGTTTCTAACTCCTCATTCAAACTCTGTAATTCTTCATTGCTGGAAACAATTTCTTCATTGGCACTTTGCAATTCCTCGTTTGCCGCTTCCTGATCGTTAGTGATTGAACCCATATCCGCTCGGGCACTTGTTAATTCTTCCTCTAGTTTTTTGATCCGTCTGTCTTTGGCGATTGAATTTCTTTGCTTTGCATTTTTGGGATCTTCATCAGATTCAATTTGCTGTTGACCTGTAAAAATTACGATTAAATAAGGTTCTTCTCCTTCTAACGTAAGCGGAATGACTTCGATATTTACAATTTGAATAGTACGATTATTCAAATCCCTATTCATTTCTATTCCCATTTTCCGAATAGGCTGTTTGGTTTTTATAGCATGATGAATGGCGTTGCGTAACTCAAAAGTAATCTCCAGATGCACCATTTTCAAAATGTTCAAACTCGCTTTTCCCGAGGAATTTTGCAAATACATTGCCGTAGCACCTCTAAATTGAAGAATATCTAAATCATAATTAATAATAACACTTGCCGGAACATAATGGTCTAGCAATACAGCATCAAAGGCGTTACCAAGATTTCCACTTGTGGAAAGAGGCGTTTTTTTGGAAGGCGTGTTGGGAGTACTATTTTTATCAGGCATAGTGGTATAGGAATTGCGTGAACTCAGATTTGAAAAAGATCGGAGAGCTGTGTTTTTTTTTCGGGAATAAAACTTATATTTTTTGTCTATTGTTGTAAACAACTGAGCCGATGTTCCAATAGTTTCAGATTTACCAAGCATCAAATAACCGCCATTATTTAATGCATAATGAAAAGTAGCTATGGCTTTATGCTGCGCTGTAGTGTCCAAATAAATGAGCATATTTCTACAACTGATAAAATCCATACGGGAAAAAGTAGGGTCATTTAAAATATTATGATGCGCAAAAACACACACATCACGAAGCGATTTGGCAATGCAATATTTGTTTTTTGATTTTGTAAAAAAAAGTTCTAATCTTTCCGGATTTACATTTGAAATTTGGGAGGCGTTATACACCCCGATTCGAGCAGTCTTAATGGCTTCTGCACTTAAATCCGAAGCGAAAATTTGAAAAGAAATGTCAAGTTTGTTTTCTTCTCTTAGTTCAAATAAAAGCATAGCAATCGAATACACTTCCTCACCAGTGGCACAAGCTGCTACCCAGATCCGGACTGTTTCTCCTGCCGCTTTTGATTGAAGCAGGTTAGGCAAAATAGTAGTTTTCAAAAGTAAAAAAGCATCGGTATCCCTAAAAAAAGAAGTAACATTAATAAGCAAATCTTGATACAGCAAATCTGCTTCGGCAGCATCTGAAGCCAGTAATTCGCTATATTGTTTTAACGTTTCCGATTTATTAATGAGCATTCTGCGTTCTATTCGCCTATGGATAGTGTTCATTTTATAATGACTAAAATCAACTTTCTTGTGCTGATGCAAATGCCGTACAATATCTTTTAAATCCGGATTATTAGTATCAAAATCTATTGCGAAATCTTTTTCAGTGGTTGCTCTTTTTTCCAAAGGATTTTTGCACATTCGTGTCAATTCAATACCAATTTCCGCAGGCGACATAATATAATCAACAATACCATCAGCTATTGCAGAATTGGGCATACTACCAAATCGCGCCGAATCATCTTGCGCAAAAGTAATTCCACCAGCTAGTTTTATGTCCCGCAAACCATTAGTCCCATCGTGAGCACTTCCAGATAAAACTACCCCAATAACATTTTCTTTGTGGGTTTCCGCCAAGGAAGAAAAAAGAATATCAATAGAAATCGCTGCACCACCAGTCGAACGAGGAATTAATTTAATATGCCCATCATTAACTTTAATTCCTTTATTATAGGGGATAACATAGACAGTATTAGGAATCATTTTTTCCATATCATCAATATCCCGAACTTTCATTTGAGTAGATTTTGACAAAATCAGCGCTAACATACTCTTATGATCAGGACTTAAATGCTGCACAAAAATAAACGCCATACCAGTAGTAGGCGATAGATTTTGTAACAGTTCAGTGATGGCCTCAAGTCCTCCAGCCGAAGCCCCAATAGCAACAACAGTAAACGGATTGTTTTTTTTACCCGAATTATTTTCTGGTGATGACAAAGTAGCATCTATCTCATCATCGGGAAGTTTAGTAAGAGGCTGGGTATTTTTTAAGGAAGAATTGGGTTTCATTTCACCAGTTATTTTAGATTAGGTTTAAGTAGTACTGTATCAACCACTCCTTTTAACAGGTGCTTTTCATAACAAATGTAAGCAAACTTAGGTTACAAACTCATAAATCCTTCCCCTTTCTATAAAGACTATTAGTAATAGCCCTTTACAACAAAAATTAAAAAATACTATTATGAATACCATTCTAGTAAAAGCATTGGCTTTTTTATATTTGGGCGTGCCACCACCTCCGCAAGCTGCGGTGCTGTCGGGCTGTACACTCTATCTTTATTTTCTTAAAGAAAGAAAATAAAGGATGCCGCTTACAGCCCTCACGCAAAGCAATCCTATATAATTAACTGAGTAAACATATAGCCATAGACCTCAATATAAAGGAATGAAAAGTATAAAAGCCTTCTTTTTTTGACTAAATAATATCTGTGCT
>CAMBHH010000039.1 GCA_945866505.1 Flavobacterium psychrophilum | reverse complement strand
CTTTTGCCATTTTACTTAATTTTTAATCTTAGTTATTATTAGTGTTCAATTTTATACTTTTTTGAGCCAACTACGGGAATTGAACCCGTGACCTCTTCCTTACCAAGGAAGCACTCTACCCCTGAGCTAAGTCGGCAGAATCCTTGATTCAAGAGTTTAGATTTCTGATTTTAGATTTTTTTAATCTGCAATCTAAAATCTGCAATCTAAAATTCATTCTAGTGGGGAGAGCAGGATTCGAACCTGCGAAGTTCACACAGCAGATTTACAGTCTGCCCTCGTTGGCCGCTTGAGTATCTCCCCCTTTTTTTTATGATTGCAGATTTTTGATTGAGGATTAGTGATTTTTGATTTTCAAGTAATCTGAAATCTGAAATCGTTAATCTAAAATCTTATATCTATTGAGCCGGCGGAGGGACTCGAACCCACGACCTGCTGATTACAAATCAGCTGCTCTAGCCAACTGAGCTACGCTGGCAATATCAATAAAAAAAGCCCGCTATTTCTAACGGACTGCAAATGTATATCTTTTTGTTTTTTAATCAAAACAATTTTATGAAAAATTTAGATTAAATATGTGCATTGATTTTTTCTTTTCTTTTTACTAACAATCGTTCTATAGATTCGGCAGCATGCTCTACCGCTTCTTCAAAAGTTTTGCATTGTTTCTTTACTAAAAAATCGTCTCCAGGGACAATAATTTTCATCTCCACGATTTTGTTTTCCTTGTCACTTGTCTTTTCCACTTTTAAATAAACGTCAGATGATACTACTTTATCGTAATATTTTTCTAATTTTGACATTCTGTCTTGAATAAAATCTACTAGCTTTCTGTCAACTGTAAAGTTAACTGCGTGAACATCTACCTTCATAATCAATATTTTTTAAGGGTTAAAATTTGGAATTATTTTTGATTTCTTGGATGAGCATCTTCATAAACTTTTTTGAGTTCCATTAAGCTACTGTGTGTGTACACTTGTGTCGATGCCAAACTTGCATGTCCTAATAATTCTTTTACTGAATTTAAATCGGCTCCATTGTTTAAAAGATGAGTTGCAAATGTATGTCTTAATATATGCGGACTTTTCTTTACTTTCTCGGAGACAGCACTAAAGTAAGTATTTATTAACCGATATACAAATGAATCATTCAACTTTAATCCTTTTTTAGTGAGAAAAAAATAATCGCTATTCGTAAAGTCCTCTAAATGTGTTCGTTCATTTCTATACAAAATTACTTGCTGAGAAACAATTGGCAATAAAGGAATTATTCTTTCTTTATTTCTTTTTCCAAGGACTTTTATGGTATGATTTGACACATTTACGTTTGCAGTTTTCAGATGAATCAGTTCGGTTCTTCGAATTCCGGTTGTGTAAAATAAATCGATTATAAGTTTGTTTCTAATTTCTTCAAACCCTTTAGGATTTTGCATTTGACTCAAAACGGCTGTAAGTTCATTTTCCGAAAACGGAATCTGAAGTGTTTTGGAAGTTTTCAGCGCTTTGTGCTTCAAAAGCGGACTAATTTCAATTTGCTTAGTCTTTAATAGAAATTTGTAATATGCTTTCAAAGATTGCATCTTTCTATTAACTGAAACATTAGAAATAGAATCATCTACGAGTGAAACTATCCAACTTCTGATTTGGCTGTAACTTGCTTGGTCTATATTTTCTTGATCAAATTGATTTTTATTAAACGACTCGAACAAATTGATGTCATTCAAATACGCATTTACGGTATGAAGAGAATATTTTTTCTCCAATTGCAAATAATCTCTAAATGATTGCAAGTTGTTAGTCATAAAAAAAGTTTGCGTCCGCCACGGCGGACAAGTCATGCCTCGTAATGACAAGCCATAAAAAAACCGTTAGTATCAAAGGTATTAAACTTTAATGACTAACGGTATTTATTTCGACAGAAAATAATTAACTATTCTCTATGTTGTCTATCATATTCTGGATGTAAGCCGCTTTTTGAATTTTGGCTCTGTTGATAACTGATGGTTTTATAAAAGCAGTACGTGCTCTTAATTGACGAACAGTTCCTGTTTTATCAAATTTTCTTTTATAGCGCTTTAATGCTCTATCGATATTTTCTCCGTCCTTAATTGGTATAATTAACATAATATAGACACCCCCTTTCGTTAAGGCTGCAAAAGTAAAAAATAATTATGAATTATGAGTTATGAATCGTGAATTATTTTAAGAATGAAAATAGAAAAAAGAAAAAAGAGGATAGATTGAACAGAAAAAGCCAAGTTACAATCGCTTGCTTCTTGGCTCTATTTTCTATAATCTATTTTCTATATTCGCCTATTCCTTCAAAATATTCCTCGAAATAACTAATTTCTGAATCTCAGTAGTTCCTTCTCCAATAGTACATAATTTAGAATCTCTAAAAAATTTCTCCACAGGATAATCTTTGGTATATCCATAACCGCCGTGAATTTGTATGGCATCGGTAGCAACTTTAACACAAACTTCGGAAGAATACATTTTACTCATTGCACCGAGCGTGGTCATATTTCGGTTTTTATTTTTCAAGAAAGCGGCTTTGTGCAACAATAATTCTGAGGCCTCGATTTCAGTAGCCATATCAGCTAATTTAAACGCTATCGCTTGAAATTCGCTTATCGCTTTTCCGAACTGATGTCTTTCTTTCGAATATTTCAAGGAAGCTTCATAAGCGCCTTTTGCTATTCCCAGTGACAAAGCTCCAATGGAAATTCTTCCTCCATCCAAAATTTTCATCGATTGAATAAAACCTTCACCAACTTCACCTAATCTATTGGCATCTGGAACTCGGCAATCATCAAAGAACAATTCAGCAGTTTCACTAGCCCGCATTCCTAATTTATTCGCTTTTTTTCCTGAAGTAAATCCTGGCATTCCTTTTTCGAAAACAAATGCAGTCATCCCTCTAGAATCGCCTTTATTTCCTGTACGCACAATTACGACCGCAATATCTCCTGAAATTCCGTGCGTTATAAAATTTTTGGATCCGTTTACAATCCAATCATCCCCATCTTTTACTGCGGTTGTATTCATTCCGCCAGCATCAGAACCTGTCCCATGCTCTGTCAATCCCCAAGCGCCAAGATGTTCTGCAGTAGCTAGTTTTGGAATCCATTTTTTCTTTTGTTCCTCGTTTCCAAAAGTCAAAATATGATTCATGCACAATGAGTTGTGAGCCGCAACGGATAATCCTATAGATGGATCTACTTTTGAAATTTCCTCGACAACGGCAATATATTCGTGATACCCCAAGCCTGAACCGCCATATTCTTCTGGAACTAAAACTCCCATAAAACCCATTTTGCCCATTTTTTTGAACAGTGAAACCGGGAATTTTTGAGATTCGTCCCACTCCATAATATGTGGTCTAATGTGTTTTTCTGCAAAATCTCTTGCAGATTCGGCTATCATTACTTGTGTTTCGCTGTAATCAAAATTCATTGTAAAGGGCTAAGATTTTTAAAAGTCCAAATATAGGACTATAATTTTTGCCTTATCAATAGACATTCCTTTAATTTTTGTTAAATCTTCACTATTTTTGATATCACCATTCATACTTCGAAAAGTAACAATGTTTTTAGAAATGGGATATTTAAAATACGGAAAGTCTGAAAGTTCTTTGATAGATGCATTGTTAATATCAATTTTTTTAAGCTTCGGAGGAGCACCAACCTTGAAGTGAGTGTTCAAATTTTCGATAACCTCAGGCGATAATCCCCAGATGTCATTCATTTGTTCCATCGAAACAAAACCGCCAAGACTTTCCTTGAATTTCAAAATCCGAATCGAAATTGCCTCACCTACTCCATAAATTTTAATTAAATCTTCTTGAGTCGCTTGGTTAATGTCGATGACGACCATTTTCTCTTTTTGGGAGAAAGCCGTTTTGGGATATTTTTTATATTCGCTGAATTCTTTTTTATTTTTGACCCAATCTGGAAATTTAAAATAAGGCGAAATAGCATCTAACAAAGAATCCGAAACTTTGGTTACCGCCTGAAATTCTTTGGGCGAGTTTACATATCTATTTTCTTTTCGAAACGCCAGAAGTCTGTCAATTTCTGCAACAGACATTCCAAGTTTGTACCCTTTGTAATCAGTAATAAAATTGGGATTGAAGGGATAAATCTTTGGAACATAATCTAACTTTTGTTGTTTCAATGAATCAATTTGCGACTGAAGCGAAAGCCACTTTTCTTTTTCAGGAGAATCTTTTGAAAAAGAACTAAAATCAACAAAGAAATAAACCAATTGTAGCGTGATAATGATAGAAAACAATAAAAAAACACCTGTTCGTTGTTCTCTAGAAAACTTAAAAAAAGCATTTACTGTTTTGAAAATCATTAGAAGACTATTTTTTAAAGTCTAAAAATATGAAATATTTTATAATCTATTACTTTCAATACTAGATAATGTCAAAAATTACAAAATTTGTTGAAAAAGATTTCAATCTATTTTGAATACAAAATAATAGATCATTAGCGAATAGAACTAGTTTCACTATTTTAATAAAAAAGCAATTTGCATTTTTTTTGAAATTGACTTATTATACCTGATGGTATATTTGCTTTTTGAATTCGCATTTATAAATACTACTTTTGCAAACTATTTAAACAAATATGAGCTTTTTAGAAGAAATACAGCGAAGAAGAACATTTGGGATTATTTCGCATCCCGATGCAGGAAAAACCACATTGACAGAAAAGCTACTACTTTTTGGTGGTGCAATTCAAGAAGCCGGTGCGGTAAAAAACAACAAAATAAAAAAAGGTGCTACTAGCGACTTTATGGAAATTGAACGCCAAAGAGGTATTTCGGTTTCGACCTCGGTTTTAGCATTTAATTATCAAGATAAAAAAATAAATATTCTCGACACTCCTGGGCACAAAGATTTTGCTGAAGATACTTTCAGAACTTTAACAGCGGTCGATAGCGTAATCGTTGTGATTGACGTTGCAAAAGGTGTGGAGGAACAAACCGAGAAATTAGTTGCCGTATGCCGACTTAGAAATATTCCCATTATCGTTTTTATCAACAAATTAGACCGTGAGGGAAAAGATGCTTTCGACTTGATGGACGAAGTAGAACAAAAGCTAGGTCTGACGGTTACACCATTAAGTTTTCCAATCGGAATGGGTTATGATTTTCAAGGAATTTATAATCTTTGGGAAGAAAACATCAATTTATTTAGTGGTGATAGCCGCAAGAATATTGAAGAAACTATTGCCTTTCAGGATGTTAAAAGTCCAGAGCTTGAGAAAATTATTGGCGAAAAACCTGCAAATAGACTGCGGGAAGAATTAGAATTAATTGATGAAGTGTATCCAAAATTTGATCGTCAAGATTATTTAGACGGAAAACTACAACCCGTATTTTTTGGTTCGGCGTTGAATAATTTTGGTGTTCGTGAACTTTTAGATTGTTTTGTACAGATTGCGCCTTCGCCAAGAGCCAAAGATTCCGAAACGAGATTAGTTGACCCGAAAGAAGAAAAAATGAGTGGTTTTGTATTTAAAATCCATGCCAATATGGATCCCAAACACCGTGATCGTCTGGCTTTTATCAAAATTGTTTCTGGTACTTTCGAAAGAAACAAACCGTATTACCACGTTCGTCAAAAAAAGAATTTAAAATTTTCAAGTCCGAATGCGTTTTTTGCAGAAAAGAAGGAAATCGTTGATATTTCATATCCAGGCGACATTGTAGGTTTACACGATACCGGGAATTTTAAAATTGGTGACACCTTAACCGAAGGCGAAATGATGAGTTTCAAAGGAATTCCAAGTTTCTCGCCAGAACATTTTAGGTACATCAACAATGCCGATCCTATGAAAGCCAAGCAGCTTGATAAGGGCGTTGACCAATTAATGGACGAAGGTGTTGCTCAGTTATTCACACTCGAAATGAATAACAGAAAAATTATTGGAACGGTTGGAGCGCTTCAATATGAGGTAATTCAATACCGATTGGAACACGAATATGGAGCCAAATGTACGTATGAAAATTTTCCTGTTCACAAAGCATGCTGGGTAAAACCCAATGATCCAAAAAGCGAGGAATTCAAGGAATTTAGAAGAATAAAACAGAAATTTTTAGCTCACGATAAATACAATCAATTGGTTTTTCTTGCCGATTCTGATTTTACGATTCAAATGACACAAAGTAAATACCCCAACGTGAAGTTGTTTTTTACTTCTGAATTTGAATAGATTTTAATCAATGAAACCCCAAGGTTTTAAAAAACTTTGGGGTTTAAAAGTATAAAAGCAAAACTTTTATTTTACAAAATCAATCGCTTTCAACAAAGCTTCGGGAATTCCTTCTACTTTTTTCCCGCCAGCGGTTGCAAAAAATGGCTGACCACCACCACCACCTTGTATGTATTTCCCTAATTCACGAACAACTGTTCCAGCGTTTAGATTTTTTTCGACAACTAATTCTTTAGAAATATAACAACTTAATAATGGTTTCCCTTCTTCGGCTGTAGCCAAAACCAAGAAGATATTCTTACCTAAAGTTCCCAATTCATAGGCCAAATCCTTCGCACCTTCTGGACTCAAATCCACTTGTTTTGCCAAGAATTGGATTCCGTTTACTTCTTGCAATTCTTGTGCTAACTCGCCTTTCATATTCTTGGCCTTATCTTTCAATAAAACTTCCAATTGTTTTTTGAGTTTTGCATTTTCATCTTGTAATGAATGAACTGATTTGACAACATCTTGTGGGTTTTTCAATACAGCTTTAACCTCCGCTAAAATATTTTCCAGAGTTTCAAAATAAGATTTCACAGCATCGCTTGTAATGGCCTCGATACGACGAATTCCCGCTGCAACCGCTCCTTCTGAAATAATTTTAAAATGCCAAATTTCGGCAGTATTGTTTACATGTATTCCACCACACAATTCCATACTTTCACCAAATTTGATGGCGCGAACGGTATCTCCATATTTTTCTCCAAACAATGCCATTGCTCCCTCGTCTAAAGCTTGTTGAATTGGAATATTTCTTCTTTCGATTAAAGGCAATTGCTCTTGGATTCTTGCATTTACAAAATCCTCCACTTGACTCAATTCATCGGCTGCCATTTTAGCGAAATGTGAGAAATCGAAACGTAAATTTCTAGAATTAACCAAAGATCCTTTTTGCTCCACGTGTGTTCCCAAAATACTTCGCAACGCTTGATGCATTAAATGTGTGGCGGAATGATTCGCAGCCGATTTTTTTCTAAGATCTGGACCAACAATAACTTTAAAAATCTCAGTCAAATTAGCTGGCAACTCTTTCGTGAAATGAATGATTTGGTTGTTTTCCTTTTTGGTATCTAAAATATAAATAACATTCCCGTTAGCCGTTTCAAGAACCCCAACATCCCCAACTTGACCTCCACCTTCTGGATAAAAAGGGGTCATATTGAAAACCAATTGGTAAATTTCACCGTCTTTTACACTTTCCACCTTTCTATAACGGGTAATTTTCACTCTTGCTTCAATATAATCATAGCCAATAAATTCTTGCTCTTCGTCATCTAATAGAATCTGCCAATCTCCAGCCTTCACTTTAGAAGCTGCACGAGAACGCTCCTTTTGTTTTTGCAATTCCGATTCAAAAGCAGCTTCGTCAAGACTCAATCCTTTTTCAGACAAAATCAAAGCTGTTAAATCAATTGGGAACCCATAAGTATCAAACAGTTCGAAAGCTTTCTTTCCTGAAATAACAGTATCTTTTGAATTGGAAATGATATTTTCCAACAAAATCAATCCTTGATCTAATGTTCTTAAAAAAGAATTTTCTTCTTCGCGAATTACGTTGGTACAAAGTGTTTTTTGTGATTTTATTTCAGGGAAAGAACCGCCCATTTGGCTACTCAAGGTTTCGACCAATTTATAAATAAAAGGTTCTTTTGTTCCCAAAAAGGTGAAGCCATAGCGAATTGCACGACGCAAAATTCTACGAATCACATAACCAGCTCCAGTATTTGAAGGTAATTGACCGTCAACAATCGAGAAAGCCACAGCACGGACGTGATCTGCAATAACACGAATGGCAATGTTTACTTTATCTTCTTCTTCGTTTGATGCTTTAATGGTGTATTTTGCTCCTGTAATTAATTCGATTTCTCTTATAAGCGGTGTAAAAACATCCGTGTCATAATTCGATTGAACGCCTTGCAAAACCATACAAAGTCTCTCGAATCCCATTCCGGTATCGACATGTTGTGCTGGCAGTTTTTCTAAAGAACCATCGGCTTTACGGTTGAATTCCATAAATACGTTATTCCAAATCTCAACAACGTGTGGATGGTCATTGTTGACCAAAGATTTTCCTGAAACCAAGGCTTTTTCGTCAGCAGAACGAATGTCGACATGAATTTCAGAACACGGCCCGCAAGGTCCCTGGTCACCCATTTCCCAGAAGTTGTCTTTTTTATTTCCAAGAATAATGCGATCTTCATCGATCAAGGTTTTCCAAATATCATAAGCTTCTTGGTCGAAAGGCACATTTTCTGCTGGATTTCCTTCAAAAACCGAAACGTAAAGAATGTCTTTTGGTATTTTATAGACTTCTGTCAACAATTCCCACGCCCAGTTGATGGCTTCTTTTTTGAAATAATCGCCAAAAGACCAGTTGCCCAACATTTCGAACATCGTATGGTGGTAGGTATCAATTCCTACTTCCTCTAAATCGTTGTGTTTTCCCGAAACGCGAAGGCATTTTTGAGTATCAGCAATTCTTTTGCTTTTCGGTGTGGCGTTACCCAAAAAATATTCTTTGAACTGCGCCATTCCTGAATTGTTGAACATCAGGGTTGGGTCGTTTTTGAGAACTATTGGCGCTGAAGGAACGATTAAGTGTCCTTTGCTTTCGAAAAAATCTAGAAATTGTTTACGTACGTCTTGTGATTTCATTATTTTGATTTAAAAATTTAAAAATTTAAAGATTTAAAGATTTACTGGAATTGAATTTATCAATCTTTAAATCATTTAATCTTTCAATTTTTTTTGCCCCAGATAAAAGTGAAAGTCCTTTTCTTTTTTCATTTAAAAAAGAAAAGATTACTTCACACTACTTTCATTTTAATTTGAGTTCAGTGAACCTTGTTTGAAACGAATAGCTGGAAAAGGCACATTAAAATATTTATTATTGAAAAAAGGATTGAACAAATGAAACATTTACTAAATTTGTTCGACTAACCTTTTTTCGATGTGCAAAAATAGGGTATTTTAAAATATGGCGAAAGTAAAATATTATTACGATTCCGAAAATCTAGCCTATAGAAAAATAATAACAAAAACCAGAAAGAAAATTGGCGTTGTTGTATTGTTTTTGGTGGCTTCGGCATTGTTTGGTTTTTTAAGTTTCGTGGTTTTATTAAATACACCCTATTTTGAAACCCCAAAAAACAGGTTACAAGCACGAGAAATTGAGAATTTAAAACTGCGATATGCCATTTTGAACAAAAAAATGGACGAAGTGGCCACCGTGATTGATTTGATAGAAGAACGAGATAATAATTTATACAGAGTCTATTTTAATGCTTCGGAAATTCCAGAAGAGGAACGAAAATCAGGTTATAAAGACATTAATCGTTATACAGCTTTAGAGGGTTATAATAATTCGCAGTTGGTTATCAATACTACAAAAAGGATTGACGTTCTTCAAAAAGAATTGGCTATTCAGTCGAAATCATTGGACGATATTTTGAAAATGGCTAAGGCCAAAGGCAAATTATTAGCTGCAATTCCGGCGATTCAGCCTGTGAGAAACGAGAATTTAAAAAGCATGGTTTCTGGTTTTGGGTATCGAACAGATCCATTTACAAAGGCCAGAAAAATGCACGAAGGAATGGATTTTACTGCTAAAACCGGGACTCCAATTTTTGCAACAGGAGACGGCGTGGTGGAAAGAGCCGATAATACGGCTTCGGGATTTGGAAATCATATTGTAATTAGACACGGTTTTGGATATGAAACATTATATGCACATCTTAGCAAGTACAAATGCAGATCGGGACAACGTATTAAACGTGGCGACATAATAGGTTATATAGGAAGCACAGGAAGATCAGAAGGGCCACATTTACATTATGAAGTACACAAAAATGGAAAAGTCGTAAATCCATTGAATTTTTATTACGGCAATATTTCGGCGGTGGAATATGTTGCTATTGCGCAAGCAGCGAATCAGGAAAATCAATCATTTGATTAATGATTTTAGATTGCAGATTTCAGGTTGCAGATTTCAGGTTGCAGATTTCAAAAAGAGACATAATAATAAAAATATGCATATAGAGTTATCTAAAGAAAAAAGATATTACAGTATTGGCGAAGTAGCCACGGCTTTTGAAGTCAATGCATCACTAATTCGCTTTTGGGATAGTGAATTTGACATTCTCAAACCCAAGAAAAATGCAAAAGGAAATCGAATGTTTACTCCCGAAGATGTTAAAAATCTACAGCTGATTTATCATTTGGTTAAAGAACGGGGTTTTACACTCGAAGGTGCCAGAACTCATTTGAAAGAAGGACAAAAGAAAACTTTGGACAAATATGACATCATCAGTAAACTCGAAGCTATAAAAGTGCAGTTAACGAATATTAAGAATGAAATTTAAAAATTAAAACAGAAAATAAATACTAAACTTTAAATTAAACAAAAATGGATTTTAAAAAATTTTTACCTTGGATTATTGGAATTGGATTGATACTAGTTATTGCTTTTTGGGTAATGGGAATAATGAACACAGGCTTGCAAAAAGACCAAGCTGTAAATAAAGAATTGGGAAATGTAAACACAGCTTACCAAAGACGAAATGACCTTATCGGTAACTTAGTAAATACTGTAAAAGGAGCTGCTGATTTCGAAAAAAGCACTTTGACAGCAGTAATTGAAGCCAGAGCAAAAGCTACTTCTGTAACAGTTGATCCTGCCAATGTAACTCCAGAACAATTAGCGGCATTCAATTCAGCTCAAAGCGGAGTTAGCAGTTCTTTGTCAAAGTTATTGGTATCTGTTGAACGTTATCCTGAGTTGAAGGCCAATGAAAACTTCTTGAAATTGCAGGACGAATTGGCCAGTACAGAAAATCAAATTCTTACAGCAAGAACTCGTTTTAACGAATCGGTTCAAGATTACAATGGGTACGTGTTGGCAATGCCACAAAGCATCTTTTTAGGAAAATACAAAGAAAAACCATATTTCAAAGCTGTTGAAGGTGCTGAAAAACCAGTTGAAGTAAAATTCTAAAAACGATTTCAGATTTTCGATTAACGATTTTTGATTGCAGAATTTCAAACTTCAAAAATCAAAAATCGTTAATCTTCATTCAAAAATTTATTTTATGTCAAAAGTTGAAGATTTTTTAACCAAAGAAGAAGAACAAGCAATTGTTGAAGCTATTCGCATGGCGGAAAAAGAAACTTCTGGCGAGATTAGAGTTCACATAGAAAAAACAACTTCCAAAGTTCCTTATGACAGGGCTTTGGAAGTTTTTCACGAATTGGGAATGGATGCAACCGAACTCAAAAACGGAGTTTTGATTTACCTGGCTGTAAAGGACCATAATTTTGTAATTTGTGGAGATAAAGGCATCAATGAATTAGTTCCTGCCGATTTTTGGGATTGTACCAAAGATGTTATGGCTGCTCAATTTAAAACTGGCAACTTCAAGCAAGGTTTAATCGACGGCATTACAAGAGCTGGTGACCAATTGAAAAAATACTTTCCATATCAAGAAGGTGACACGAATGAATTATCAAACGAAATATCAAAAGGATAAATTATGAATTACGAAGTACAAATTACGAAGTACAAAGGAATTTTGAATATCCTTATTGCATTTGCGCTATTCAATTTTTTGCCTGCTTTTGCACAATATACGATTCCCGAAAAACCCAGTTTCCAAACTTCAGTTTACGATTATGCCAATGTATTGAGTGCTGAAGAAAAAACCCAATTAGAAGAAAAACTAGTTCGCTATTCTGATTCAACCTCAACACAAATTGTTGTTATAACCATCGAAAGCCTGAAAGGCGAAGATATTGGGATTCTGACTCCAAGATGGGGACAAACTTGGGGAATTGGTGGAAGTAAAGAAAATGACAATGGAGTTATCCTGTTATTGGCGAAAGCCGAAAGAAAAATTTGGATCTCTCCTGGTTATGGGCTGGAAGACAAATTAACCGCCGGAATTGGTGGAGAAATTACTCGTAACATTATTATTCCCGAATTTAAAGCCGGAAGTTATTACAGAGGTTTAGACAAAGGTGCCGATGCGCTTTTTGATGTTTTCAAAGGCAAATACAAAGGAGAAAGAAAATCAAAAGGGAAAAATTTTCCCATTTTACCGATAATAATTATAGTTGTCATCGTGCTTGTACTTGCTTCCAAAAACAAAAAAGGTGGTGGAAATTCTGGAAATTCTGGTGGTGGACCAAGCTTAATGGATGTAATTCTGCTGAGTAGTTTGGGTCGTGGAGGCGGATTTGGAGAAGGTTCCGGTGGATTTGGCGGAGGTTCATCTGGCGGCGGAGGTTTCGGCGGTGGTTTTGGTGGGGGAGGTTTCTCTGGTGGTGGTTCCGGTGGAAGTTGGTAAAATTTAGTATCTAGTGGTCTGTTTAAAGTGTTCAGTTTCAAATCTTCAATTTTATAATAAATGCTCTCACAAAAAACCAAATATGCTCTTAAAGCTTTACTCTATCTTGCCCAGCAAGAAGAAGGTTATATTGCTAGGACTATCGAAATTGCTGAAGGAGCTAATATCCCCAAAAAGTTTTTGGAACAAATCTTATTGGAGTTAAAAAGGGGCCATTTCGTGAGTAGCAAGCAGGGGAAATTGGGAGGTTATTATCTGATAAAATCCAAAAATACGATCACATTGGCCGATATCCATCGATTATTTGATGGTGCAATTGCTCTTTTACCTTGCGCTTCATTAAATTTTTACGAACCTTGCTCAGATTGCAAAACTGAGTCGGAATGCCTATTAAGACTGGGATTAATTGCTGTTCGAGAAAAGACTTTGGTAGCGATGGAAGGCATTACTATCGCTTCTTTAGCAAAAAAATAAAAAAATATTTTTTAAACTCTATTAATTATATAGAATTAATTATGTATTTGCCTCAGAATTTAAATCATTTTTAACATTACCAATTTAAAAGTATGAAAACAAGTAAAAACAAATTTGCTATTTTTGAAAAAGAATTAAAAAAAATCAAAAAACAGGATAATATGATGATGTGTATGTGTTGCTTTTAAAAAAATTTAAATTTAACTCTACTAATTACATATAATTTATATAATAATTAAAACCATCTTTACAAAAATAATTTCGGCTTTAACTTTTATATTAATTTTCGCCAACTCTTATTCTCAAAGCACTCTAGAAGGAGTCGTAAAAAACAATCAAAATTCTCCAATAGAAGGTGTTAATATCGTTCTAAAAGGAACTACTTATAATACAACTTCAGATGTTGAAGGTAAATTTATCATTGAAGCCAAAGAACTTCCATTTACAATTATCGTACAATACGCTGGTTTTAACACGAAAGAAATAAAAATTACTGAACTGCCATCTAGTCCATTACAAATTCTTATTACTACTGGTGAGGAAAAAATTCTGTCTGAGGTTGTTGTGACTTCAAGACGTAGAATCTAAAAAGTACAAGATGTTCCCATTGCAATCTCAGTTATAACAGGCAAACAAGCGGAACAAGCTGGAGCATTCAATGTGAATCGCATCAAAGAATTGGTTCCATCGGTTCAATTGTATTCTTCAAATCCACGAAATACTGGAATCAACATTCGAAGTCTGGGTTCGCCTTTTGGACTGACTAATGACGGTATCGATCCCGGGGTTGGATTTTATGTTGACGGTGTTTACTATGCCCGACCAGCAGCAACCACTCTTGATTTTATTGATGTAGATCGAATTGAAGTGTTGCGTGGCCCACAAGGCTCCCTGTTCGGAAAAAACACAACCTCAGGAGCTTTCAATATAACTACTCGCAAACCAAGTTTTACTCCCGGTGCCAACCTTGAACTGAGCTACGGAAATTATGCTTACCTACAAGCTAAAATGTCTATTACTGGAGCTTTGAGTTCAAAAGTCGCTGGTAGATTATCATTTTCTGGTACACAACGTGACGGTTTAATCGAAAATATTGCCACTGGAAAACCTACAAATACACTAAACAATCAAGGTATTAGAGGGCAATTACTTTATACTCCTTCAGATAAAACCAATATCCTATTTGCTGCAGATATCACCACGCAACATAATGACGGATATGCGCAAGTAGTTGCAGGTGTTGCTCCCACAAAAAGAGCAGCATATCGTCAATTTGATGCTATCATTGCTGACTTGAATTACCAACTTCCAAGTTTGAATGCATTTGATCGTAAGATTGATCACGATACGCCTTGGCGATCCAACCAAGATTTAGGTGGAGTATCTCTTAATGTAGATACACAAATTGGCGGAGGAACGTTGACATCAACTTCTGCTTGGCGTTTTTGGAATTGGGATCCATCCAATGATAGAGACTTTACAGGTTTGCAAGTATTGGCCAAATCGCAAAATCCTTCCAGACAAACACAGCTAACGCAAGAGGTTCGTTATGCTGGTAAAATTAGCTCAAAAATAAATGGTGTTGTTGGAGTGTTTTTTATTGACCAAACATCAAAAACTAATGGTACAGAAGAGTCTGGAGATGCTCAGTGGTGATTTTCACAAAGTACGACCAATACAGCATTATGGAAAACGCCAGGTCTTTTTGAAGGATATGGAATAAAAACCAATTCTGAAATCCAGTCAACCAGTGCGGCAGCTTTCGGACAATTGGACTGGGCAATAACGAATCGTTTGCACCTATTACCGGGCTTGCGATACAATTATGACAAAAAAGCAGCAGACTACGACCGTAAAACCTACGGAGGGCTTCAAACTACTGATCCTGCTTTAATTGCACTAAAAAGATTGGTTTATACAGACCAAGCTTTTGTATCTAGCACTGATGATACAGACTTTTCGGGGAATTTAACTGTGACCTACAAAGCATCCGATAAAATCAATGCTTATGCTACATACGCAAAAAGCTACAAACCTGTTGGCGTGAATGTAGCAGGGCTTCCAACTATTGCTGGTCAACCAGCCCTTGAACCTGCTGTAATTAAACCTGAAGATGTAAACCATTATGAATTGGGTGTAAAAACTTCACCTATTAAAAATTCTATATTAAACCTGACCTTCTTTAATACAGAAATAAAAGACTTCCAAACTAATGTGCAGGCTGCTGAACTTGGTGTAAATCGTGGGTATCTTGCCAACGCAGATAAAGTACGGGTACAAGGTGCAGAATTAGATGCTAGCTTTATCATTAACAACCATTTTACCATCAATGGAGCGGCAACATACACCGATGGAAAATATGTTAAATTCACCAACGCGCCATTGCCATTAGAAGAAACAGGATCTGCTGTATCTTTTAAAGATGTTTCAGGAACGGACTTACCAGGTGTTTCAAAATGGGCAGGGAGTTTAGGAGGAGAATACTCTAAAACTGCAAAATTCTTCGGAAATACAGGTAAATTTTTTGTTGCCCTTGATGGCTACGCACGATCAGAATTTTCATCAAGCCCCTCCGCTTCAAAATATTTAGTAGTAGATGGCTATGCAATTTTTAATACCCGTTTCGGTTTCCGTGCTTCCGAAGGGTTGTCTGTTTACTTCTGGGGACGTAATATTTTAGACAAAGATTATTTCGAACAATTATTACCTGCTGGTGGAAATTCAGGACACTACGCTGGTGTGTTAGGAGATCAAAGAACGTATGGAATCACTTTGAAATATTCTTTGTAACACCTACAAACAATTGAATCTAAGACCCATCAAATTGATTTTTGATGGGTTTTTCGTTTATAAATTAGGGTGATTTTTAATCAAAGTAAGCTTTAAAAAATAAACCCCTCTTAAATTAAGTTTGTTTAAATTTGCCGAGATTTGAAACAAACTAAATGAAATTTAAACATTGCCTTTTTCTTTTTCTTAGCTTTAATTTTCTGTATGCACAAACCGAAAAAAATGTAGATCACCAAAGTTTACTTTGGACACGCTATTACAATCATTTGAATATAAACAACAAATGGTCTGTACATAGCGAATTTGACAATCGGGTTTTCCTAAATTCTTTTGAACAAAATCTATATGTAATTCGAATTCAGGGACGTTACAAAATAAACCCTGAAATAGAAGTAGGTGCCGGATATGTCTATTTTTCCGTTTCTACTCAGGACCCAGAAGTTACCTTTAATTTTAATGTTCCAGAATATCGAGGACAGCAGGATATCACTTGGAAAAAAACATACGGCGACTTTACCCTAAACCAAAGATTTCAGGTAGAAGAACGATTTTTTCACAATGCTAATAATGTAGGACTCCTTCCGGGAACTACTTTTTTGTGGAGATTCAGATACCGAATTCAAGGGGAACTTAATTTTTGGAAAAAGGAAAATCAGTTTTTAAAAGCTATTATTAATGATGAATTGATGATTAATGGTGGGAAAAATGTTGTCGAAAATACATTTGACCAAAACCGGATTTATGTAGCCTTGCAATATGGTTTCAACAAGAATGTAGCTTTAGAATTGGGTTATTTACACAGTTTTCAGCAACGAGCGAGCGGTGTGGACTATTTCAATCGGGATATTATTCGGTTTACCTTCTATCACAAAATAAACCTTCAGAAAAAGAAGTAATAAAAACCCTTACCTTACTTTGCTTCTCAAAACAAAATAATGCAAAAACTTTGGAAAAAATCGTTTTAAATAAATTCCTAAAACCTCTTTCCCTCCGATATAAACTTCGAATTTTTCAGACTCGACCGCTTTAACAAATTTCTGGGCAAAAACAGCAACTGCCATTCCATTTTTTGTGGCTTCATCTTCTTTGTTTTGGCTTGAGCCATTTCCAATTAACGCATTTTTAGCCACATTGGTTTGAATAAATCCAGGGCAAATAAGTGTTACGTTCAGAAAATCTTTATAATGTTCCATTCTTAAAACATCAAAAAAGCCGTGAAGCGCGTGTTTTGCACCACAATAACCAGAACGATAAGGCGAACCAAATTTCCCCATCAAACTGGTTATGGTTACAAAATGTCCTCTTTTGTATTGGATGAAATGTGGAAGCAAGGCTTTCGTCAAAGCAACCGTTCCAAGATAATCGATTTCCATGATTTTTTTATCCACTTCAAAATCAGTTTCTGCGATAAGTGATCTCTGGCTTACTCCGCCATTGTTGACTAGGATTTCAATTTTTCCAAAGGCAGCGATAGCTTTCGCAGCGTTATTTTTAGCATTATCAAAATCAGTCAAATCAAAAGGTAAAATTACAACTTCGGTGGTTACACATTTTGATTTTACTAACTCTAGTGCTTCAACATTTCGTGCAGAAAGTATCAATTTGCAGTTTTTACGAGATAATTCATAAGCCAAAGCCTCGCCTATTCCGCTTGAAGCGCCCGTAATCCAAACTACTTTGTTATTTATTGATTGCATTTTTTTAATATAAAAATAAAAAAGTTTATTGAGCTTTTACAAACTAAATAAACTTTCTGTAAGTTTTCATATCAATAGGATTCTTATTTCTCTAGTTAAAATCAATATTTCTACTCGTTCCACTACCTCCTGAACGTTTTTCCTTTCCCCCAAAATTTCCCAATTTATAAGCCAAAGAAAACATAGCGTAGCGTTTTAAAACGGTGTTTTCTTCATCGCGAATTGTTGTCGGAGATATCGTTCTTGTGGCACTAAGATTTTGATTCAAAACGTCATAAACTTTTACTTTTAAAGTCATTTTTTTATCAAAAAACCCATATGACAAACTTGTGTTCCACAAATAAAAATCTTTTTTAAATCCATCCGAAATGTTTGAATTGTAAGTATATCCAAAATCATTGCCAAAAACCCAATTATTTGGCCAATAATTAGTAGTTTGTAAATTGATTCTATGAACGACATTTGAACTCGCTTTCAATGATGAATTGGTATATTTGGACTCGTTATAAGACAAACCATACGATGGAGCAACAGTAAGCAACTCTCCATAATCATACGAAAAATAGACTCTTGGGGTAAATCCTAATGATTTTGCGTCATACAAAATAGCGTTGGTAAACCCTTTGTCCAAAGAATAATTACCATTTATGCTCATACCGTATCTTAGCACATGAGCATCACTTTTTACAGTTTGATTCCAATTTCCTCCAATAGATGTAGTGTAAGTTCCACTAACATTTTTATACGTGGTGTTTCTTTTTCCACTATCGTCATAAACCGAACTCGACACTATTTCGCTATCAAAAAAATCTGCTCTCATATACAAAGAATAGCCCGAGCGAGATCGCATATCAAAATTCCTAAAATTGAGGTTGACACTGTTTTTTTCGTTTGGATTCAAGTTTGGATTTCCTATAATCGTATTCAATGGATTAGATAAATTGGCAACCGGCATCAATTGATTAGAGGAAGGAAGACTGCTAGAATAATCGTATCTTAAAGTAACATATTTTGATTTGTCTAACTTGTATCTGATTTGTGCTCTTCCATAAGGCAAAACATATTTTTGATTCAAATCGGTGATTTTATTGAGATACAATGAATGATTTTCAAAATCGATAACAGAAGTACTGGAATTTAAATTGAAAGTGAAATTATTCTTTTCGAAAGTAAGTCCCACTTTGGGTGTAATTGAATTTTGAGTTGAAGTAGTATAATTGGTTTGCAAATCATTTAGATTAGAATAGGACTGGGAAATGGCATTGTAATCGAATGTTTTGATATCATTGAAAGTTTTCGTCAATCCAAAATCGGAACCAATTCTAATTCGCAATGAATCTGTTATGGGTTCGGTGTACTCAATATCAACGGAGTAAGAATCATAACCATGATCTGTCTTACTGTTTTGATTTCTCTCATCGTTAGGCTTATTACCTTGATAAAAAATAGTTTCCGAAAGATTTAAAGCGTCTGAATCGCTTTTGGTATTATTATTATTCAATTCAAAACTCAAATTTCGAGCTTTTCGTTCGAATGTTTTATTAAAATTTATGGAGTTTGTAAAATTTGTAGCTGTATTTTCTTTGTACGATTTTGAACTACTTTCATTCAAAGAAGCCTCACTTTCATCCTTGGCAAAACTTGAAGATTCAGAAAGATTATTGGTACGCGTTTGATCGGCTTTTGGCGTAACAACAATTCGAATGGTCGGATTTATTTTATATTCAAATTCAAAATTAGCCTTGTTTCCTGTATTCTCATTTCTAGTTTTTGAATTTGAATTGGTAAAAATAGTTCCCGTTGGCAAGAAATTGGCTTGATTGGATTTACTTTCGTTTTTATTTACCGAATTTGAAAAATTATAACTTGCACTAGCTTCAAAATCTTTCGACCATTCATCGGAATAATTAAATCCAACCAAATTCGATTGTGTAATCCCTTTGCCTCCAGTTCTGTTTCTGCTACCTCCAGTAGCATTTCTTCCTCCTCCCATACTATCAAAAACTTCATCTTGTGTGAAACCACTAGAATTGATATTATTGGCAGCGGCTAACACACTAATTTTCTGTTTATTATTGAAAAAATTCACGATAAGACTGGTTTCATATCGATCATCGGTTCCGAACCCCCCCAAGAATTTTCCAAAATAACCTTTATTTTTCTTTTCGTCAATGGTCAAATTGATGCTGGAAAAATCGGAACTGGACTCTTGTTTGGACAATTCCTCTTTTTTGGTTTTAAAATCCGAAACCTGAACTTTGCTTATCAAATCGGCAGGCAAGTTTTTTAACGCAATCGCACCGTCTTTATCAAAAAAAGCTTTGCCGTTTATTAGAAATTGTGTCACTTCTTTTCCGTTTACGGTGATTTTCCCTTCATTATCCACCTCGAAACCTGGCAGTTGTTTCAACAAAATTTCAACATTAGCATCTGGACGTACCTTAAAGGAAGAAGCATTAAATTCTAAAGTGTCTTTTTTAACACGGACGGGAGGAGCTTCTGTTTTTATGATGACCTCATTCAAAACATTGGTATTGTGCAGCAAATATATTTTTCCAAAATCTTTGCTTTCTAAAAGCCCATTTTGCTCCTCAATATAAGGTTGATATCCCATATAATTGACCTTCAAAAAAACAGGGTTGTCGTATTTTTTTGTAGTGATTTTAAAAACCCCATTTTTGTCGGTATTTGCATACTCAATTAAGGTAGAATCTTTGACATTTGAAAAATAAACTGTCGCTAGCTCCAGCGGAACTTGTGTATTAATATCATACACTATTCCTTTAATAACAATTTCATTTTGGGCATTTGCAGAAAAAAAGAAAAGTACTAAAAATAAAAAGGAATATATTTTAGACATTGAGATGCTTTATCGTTTAAAGAAGTAAGACGCCGAAATAGGGCAATGGTTTAATAACGTTTTTAGCTTTACTTTATTTTATAAAAATAAGCACAAAAAATCCCGATGACTCGGGATTT
>CAMBHH010000038.1 GCA_945866505.1 Flavobacterium psychrophilum | reverse complement strand
CGGTTTAAAACTTCTGCTCGAAGCAAAACATTGGCATTGTCGGTATCTTCAATATGGTATGGGCGACGATACGAACCTGGGTAAAACAATACATCTTCTTGCCCAATCATTTGCTCCAAATCGTTCAAATAATAAGCGGCTTCTTCTTTATCATTTAAGATAGCTAAAAAAGGCTTCTCGGATTTTTTGAAAAGCGATTGAACCACAAACGAAAGCGACGAACCTATCAATCCATTCAACTGGATTTTCTGTTCCTCTTTTTGCAAACTATCGACAATTTGCTCGGTTTTTGGCGAATTATCGTAAATGGAATATAGATTTTTTTTACTCAACGGTAGAAAAGTTTAATTGGGCAGTGCATTGGGTATTGCTCTCGTAGTATCTAACATTCTCAATAATTCAGATTCTCCTTCCTCAAGAGGAATCTTGCTTTTTTGAACGATTTGATCCATTTGGTTTTGCAAAGCGACTAATTGGATATTAATTTCAGGAATCAAAGCAATCACTTTCTGTTCGGGAATGTCGTTCAGATGAATGTATAAATCAAGCATTTGAACCTTGGTTATCAAAATGGCAATTCTAGCTTTTATTTGAGGTTTGTTGAATTCTAAAGGGATAAGATTATTCAAAGCCATTGCTTTCTTAGAAATTTCTGCTGATTTTTTCTGAAAAGCTCCGATGGTTTTCTTTGGTTTTTGATCTAATTCTGCCAAAAAAGAACGCCAATCTTCCCAACTCAATGCCGAAGATCTCGATGTTTCATTGATGGGTTTGGCATTAAAAACCCAAGCTTTTTCAATAATCAAAAAAATTACTTCTTTCTTTTTAATGTCTTTTATGGATTCTACTTGACGTTTTTCATTGTCATCTTTACAACAAAAAAAACCAAAAATCATCAAAAAGATATATATAAATTTAAAATTCATTCGTTTTTGTTTGTTTGCAAAGTTACGAAGTAAATTTATAAATAGGAATTTGTGCATTATAATAACAATCTAATATTCGAGACTAACATCTTTCATTATGAAAAATAGAATTAAAAAAAGATTATTATAATTATTATACAGAATTCCTTTTATCGTTAGATAGTAAAATGTTGTTGATGTAGATGCTACTATATATGAAGTATAAAAATTGTATTAAAAAATTGCTTCTTTGATTTTTCTTCGAATAGATGCTTTGTAATCTTTAGGATAGGATCTGTCCCCCATAAAAACATCCGTCATCGCTTCTGCCAAAGTCTGCCCATATCTTTTGATAAAAAGGTTTCGTAATTTGGTTCGTTCGTAGAATAATTTAGACAAAGTTACCCCTGTTCTAATTTCTGGTAAAATGCTGTTTTCCAATTTTTCTTGATACAGTTTTGAAGCTCCAACAGCGTCAAGTTTACTTTCTATAATAGATTGAGCTGCTAAAATTCCGCTTAAGATTGCGTTTGATATGCCCTCGGCAGTAATTGGATCGGCAAATCCGGCAGAGTCTCCAATTAAAAAAACATTTTTTTGAACAAAAGTATCGGTTCTTGGAGAAACAGGAATCACAAAACCATGAGCCTCTTCGCTCACAATTTCGCTAATTCCAAGTGCTTTAAGATAATCTCTGTAGTGTTTTTTTAAATCTATTTTTTGTTTTGTTTTTACAAATATTCCCACACCTATAGACAAATGGTTCTTTTTTGGAAAACACCAACCGTAACCAAAAGGAACTTCGTCAATATCAAAACGGACATTTTTTGACAGTCTTTCAAAATCCGCTGGAGGGACTTCTATTTCGTATTCAAGGGCAGGAATAATGGTTCTAGTTTCTTGCCATCCTGCCATTTTAGCAACTGGACTTAAAGCACCATCACCAGCAATAATAAATTTTGCAAGTACATCTCCTTCAGAGGTATGGATGGTTTGAATTTCGCCGAACGTAATTGCCAATACTTTATGATTTTGCAAAAGAGTAACCCCTTTCTCTCTAGCTTTTTCTACAATTAAGTTATCAAAAGCATCTCGCATAATCATACTTACAATGGGTTGATTTCTTTTAGTAGTAAATTTGATTTTAGTTTTTGCAAAATAAGTATCAACCTCATAAAACTCCTGATCTACTGCAGCTGATACGTCAAACGGAATGCTGTTTCTGCCACGAAAAACCAATCCTCCACCACAAGTCTTATATCGAGGCAAAATTTCTTTTTCGATTATGACCGCAGAAATTCCACTTTTGGCTAATTCAAACGCTGCCGAAGCTCCAGATGGCCCACTTCCAATTATCGCGACATCAAATGATTTCATTTTTTTCTTCAAAACTAAATTATTTATCATTAAAATCAAATTTTTAGGTTCAATTTGACGCAATATTATAAAATGTGTGCATTGTTTTGTTTGATAAGAATCGTAGTTTAAAAGATTTTTACGAAAAAATTTGTCAATGCAAAAAGATTGTTTTGAGTTTAGTACTTTTCTAAAACAAATCAACAATGAATTAAATGAACTCGATAAAATGATAAAAAATTCTCTTTAAATGATACAATCACAAAAATAACATTACAGACAAATTGTGCGAGATTGTTTTATTAATATACAATTTTTTTTGTTACTATTTGGTTGTACTTATTTGTGATTTTTAAAACCAAAACCTGTTGATTCACTTTCAAATTGATTTTAATTGATGTATTATTAATGTTTAATTTTTCTAAAATTTTTCTACCAAGGATGTCATAAATGAATACATTTTTCATTTCCATATCGCTAGAATTAATATAAATTGATTTGTCTTTTTGGAACACAAAAACTGTATTATTGCTAAACTTTGGATTTTTTATGCTTAGATTTTCATTGTTATTATAAGCAATTTCAAAGCGCGTGTTAAATGTTCCCGCTGCTGATGCAAACGAATAGCTATTTTCCTTAAGATTTTGCATTAGGCCCAATTGATTATCCTTTAAAAAAATGTTTTGATTTCCTAAAAAGAGCCCATCAAACGAATCAAGTGCAATGCTGTAGTCTCCTGCAACATCCGTTTTGAAGTTCAAGGCAACCACATCTGTAGCATCAAAAGCGGGACGCCCTTGAATGGTGTATTCTTCGCCTGCAATATTTGAGGTTAAGGCAAATTTACTATCGTTGAAGTATTTTCCATCAATGGCTTGATCAACTCCGAAAGTTGCTCCGTCCATATAAGCAATCATGGCTTGACTAAAGGCTCCTGTAGCATTGCTCAAGTTCAACCAAACACGAGATTTATCAGCTACTTTTTTAGTTTTAAAGAACTGATTTTCGGTATTGCTGGTACGCATCGCATTAGTAAAACTCAGTGAGGTACCCGCTGTTTTCACAATAAATCCTTGTCCTACTTGAATTGTACCATTTGGAGTACTAACACTAGCTCCTGCTCCAGTTCCAGCGCCACCTGCAGCCGTATAGGTAGCATAAGCAGATCCAGCTGTACCATTGGTTTTTCTCCAAAAATACAAAGTGCCCCCAGTTGAATTACCACTTAAGAAAGCATCAGCACTTATGGTAGAAGGATACGGATTTCCTACTGAATAATATTTACCAGAAGTCAGATTACTTAGACTAATTGTTCCATTATTGAGTGTGCCTGTATATACTCCGTTATAAGTTAAAAGTCCAGTTGTTGGAGTTCCTAAATAATAAGGTGTAGTTAACGACTGATCGGCAGGATTTACGTTTGGCATACGGATTAAATAACCTGTACCTTGCGCAAATGAATTGGTTACAGGGTTTATAGTAACATATACATTATTTGTTGGATCATAAGTATAAAAACGAATAGGCGATATTGCAGAAGTCAATTGCGAAAAGTTGAACAAATTTTGACCGCTTACTGGCGAAGACCACATCGTATAATCAAGACGTTTCAAAGAATTGCTGTTTCTTTTTACGATTGTTGTTCCTATTCCTGTGTTTGCAACATTATTAACTTGAATTAAGTTTGCATTGTTTTCAATGGTTAACGCACCATTGTTTACCACTTCGTTTTGAATTGTTATGTTAGTTCCAGAATTTACTGTTAATAATTTTCCCGAATTTACCGTTAATTTTTTCGTGCTAAAAGGAATCTGACTTCCACCAACATTAGTATTATAATTTGCGTCAATAACGGCTTCTACTGTAGCTGTTGGAACTCCAGAAGACCAAGCAAAACCATTCCAAATGGTTGGAATTGGGTTCACAATAACACCATAATCATCAGCTCTTTTTGCGATTCCATTATTGCACATTCCTGGAGCAAATGAATATTCAGAAACAACTCGCATCCTCAATAAAGTATTCAACGTAGCTGTTGCCGGTGGAGTAATAGTTACAGTTGCAGTTTTTGTTGGAGTACTAGCTGCAATATTATCTGATAAAACTCTTTCATTAATCCCATTACTGTTTGATGTTTGAAATATTCCGTTGTTGTCCCAATCAATCCAAACTTCTAAAAAATGCGAACCATCACTTCTGGACTTATAGGTTACGTCCAGATTATAAGCGCTCCCAACGACTAGAGTTGTGTTATCTGTACAAACGAAATCTTGCATAGCCGAGGCCGGGATAAACGTTGTTGTAGTTTTATCTATTGTGTTTAATTTGACATTGGTTACACCACAGCCAACACTTCTATTCTTGTTTGTGCTAGAAATTGAACAGGCTGGAGCTGTTTTTTCATCTGTAATTACTATACTTTTAGCCGCAGTACAACCATTGGCTGCGGTTACAGTTACTGTATAAATGCCAGCTTCTGTTATTGATGCACTTGCATTATTGCCTAGACCACTATCCCAACTATAGCTAACGCCTCCGGATGCGGTTACACTAATAACAGAAATAGTACACGTTATCGCACCAGAACCAGTATTGTTTGTAATTAGTGCTGTAGGAGCAGGTTTATTTTCTGTAATTACTATGCTTTGCGTATCTGTACATCCGTCGGCAGAAGTAACGGTAACTGCATAAGTTCCGGGCTCTGTTGCTGCAATTGTTGGTGTTATTCCTTTGTTATTATTCCAAAAGTAACTAACTCCGCCTGATGCGGTTAAACTAATAGAAGGAGCGACGCAAGTTAAAACTGTTGTTGAACTATTGTTTACTATTGCTGCTGTAGGAGGCGTACAAGCTCCTTTTACATATACACCATAATCATCTGCTCGTTGAATTGAACCAGCACCACAGACAGTTGGCGATTTTGAGTGTTCAGTTGCGACGCGCATTCTTAATATTGTATTGAGTACGGCATTTGCAGGAGGTATCACATTTACAGTGGGAGATCCAAAAGAGCTTGCAGAAATATTGTTAGTTAAAACCAATTCATTGACACCATTATTATTTGAAAGTTGGAATGTTCCACTATTATCCCAATCAATCCAAACTTCCAAATAGGCATTTCCACCACTTCTTGATTGATAATTTACAGTTAATGGATAAGAATTACCTACAAAAACTGTTGTGTTTTTTGCACAACTAAAGTCATTCAGAGCATTGATGGGGATTAAAGTAGTTGTTGTGTTTGTAAGTGAATTAAAAGAAACCTTTGTGGCACCAATACCAAAATTGCCGTTATTACTTGAACTAGAAATCGAACAAGCGTTTGCAAGTCCAGAGGTTACGGCTATATTCTCTTTTTTTATTAAACTGGTTGTTCCAACGGGGTTTGTGACAACAAGTGTAACATCATAAATTCCTGAATTTGAAAAAGTAATCATTGGATTCTGAAGTGTTGAAGTCAATGGAGGATCGACTTTATTGTCAAATGTCCAAAGAAAGCTTACATTATCATAAGCTGCATTTGTATAAGTGTTTGGAGTACAACTTGATTCGTCATAAAAATTTATAATACCGCCTATGCAAGTATTAGTTGCTGAGGAAGTAAAATAAACAGTTGCAGGAGAGACTGGTGTCAATGCAGGACTTGTCAGAAAGGAAGCCCTGTTTGCGCTCAAAGCTGCACTAACCACAGTGCGCTGACCGCCAGTAAATTCAGTTCTACATCCTGTGTAATCCATATAGTTGTGCATATGGTCTTGAACTGTACCAGAATTTCTTCTGAACCCAGTTTCCGGGTTTATTTCCATATTAAATAATGGATCGCATGCATTAGCAACATTACTAGAACAACTAGAATAAATTGATGGAGAAATGGACGAGGTTCTTATTTGTTTTGGTGTGTCCGGAATGCCGTCATCACCACATCGATCTCCAATTCCATCATTATTTGAATCATCTCCGTTAAAAGTATGTTGTAAATTAAAAGCATGTCCCATTTCGTGAGCCCAAGTGCTATTAGATTCACTCAAATAGGAGCAAATTAAAACTACTGAACCATCGTACGGCTGGCCGTGCGATGAAGAAAAATAAGCATATCCCGTAGTATATGAACCATCGTTAGAAGAGCAGTTTTCATTATCTATTTCGTCTACAATCCATAGGTTGTAATATTGAGTTGGATTCCAAATACTGTATTCTTTAAGCGAGTTTACCGCACCTACTGCTTGATAATCAGGTATTCCATTGCTTCCACTCAAGTTAACACCATTATTTATATACGCCGGAACTCCACTCATATCTACACGATCGATACCAGTGGTACAATTGCCATTAGGGTCTTGTATGGCCAACGAAAACTCTACTTTCATATCTACACCTTCACCAAAACCAGGCGTTCCGGCTACTTTTCTCCAATAATTATTTAAATTTTGTATTCCTTTTTTTACATCTTGGTCAGAAATGTTTGTGCCAGTACCAACAGCCTCTCCTTTATGCATTACGTGAACTACAACTGGAATTTGAGTTATGCCTCCAGCGGCTTTTTTATAGGTTTTACCAACCATTTTTTTTATATCCTCAACGCTTTTTAGGTAACGCTTTTTATAAGCTTGATCATTTTTCATTTTTTCATTGTGAAAAAAATCGGTACCACAAAATTCTGAATTAATTGGCTTATTTTTTAAATTTTCCAATTCAGGATTTGATTGTTGTCCCCGAGAAACATAAGAGGAAAAGAGAATAACCATCAAAAGTCGAAAAGTATAATTGGTGGTTTTCATAAGTTGAAGGTTTTATAACTTTATCTACAGCTATGATATTGGTAAATATAAATCTTAATATGGATTAATCTATTTATCCCTGGTTCAATAAATTAATGCACAAAAACTCCTCAATTTTTACAAGAAAAAGAAAAATCGATAGACCAATAACTTTTTGTAAATATACTAATTTATACCAATTGTGTTAATTATTTACAAATTAACAGTAGGTTAATTAGAATTTGATTCGTGAATTGAAAAAAATATAGAACATCGCCGTAAAGAGCTATTTAGTCATAAAAAACTATAATTTCAATTTCATCGAATTATATTAGCTGTAAAATTAAGGCTTATTTCTAAGAGATAGTCCATTATTATTTTATCTCATAAATATTATCCACCTGTTTCACATCGGCCATTAATCCGCTTGGATCGATGGTTATTTTTTTGATTTTGGTAATATTTTGTGCAATGGTAAATTCATACGTAGGAAATGCCCACGCCCAATCCTTTAAAACTGTTCTATTTATTGCAGGATTTTGATTGTCTTTCTCAAAACTCATCATGAGCAACGGAATATAAAAACTTTCTTTAGAACCATCAGTATACTCTACTAAAACATCGATTGGCATTGGCATTCGACCTATTCGTTCTAACACGATTGTTGTTTTTTCTCCTATAACATAATCAGTAGTATTAACTACTTCTTTTATACCGTAATCTATTACGTTGGTAGTTTTAGTCCAATCCGTTAAATACCAATCTAAATTAGCTCCTGAAACACGTTCTGCAGTTCTTTTTATATCGTTCGGCGTAGGATGTTTAAATTTGAAATCCTGATAATATTTTTTTAGTGTTTTAGTTAAATTATCTTTTCCAATCACATATTCTAATTGTGCCAAGAAAATTTCTCCTTTGGAATAGGATGATATACTATAAGGCATATTTTCATTATATCGATCTGAGTGTGTCGTTTGTGGCTGTTCTTTTCCTGATGCTACCAATTTATAATACCCTTTATAAGCTGACTCAAAAGGATTTTCCTTCTTTTTTTCGGCTAATTCATTAATTGCCAAATCTTCAATATAGGAGGTAAATCCTTCGTCCATCCAGGGATTTTTACTCTCATTAGAAGCTAAAATATGTTGAAACCACGAATGGCCCAATTCGTGAGTTGCAACACCTAAAAGTCCTTCCATTGTCCCTTCTCCAAGTATCAAAGTGCACATCGCATATTCCATTCCGCCATCGCCCCCTTGAATAAATGAATATTGTTTGTATGGATAATCACCAACCGTCTTGTTGTAAAAATCCATAACTTTTACCATCATTGGCTGTAAAGCCTTCCAGTTATCGATGATTTTTGGATTGTTTTTGTAGAGAAAATGCAAATCGACATTATTGGGTCCTTTGACTACATCGTGAAGATAATTTTTGTCTGCAGCCCAAGTAAAATCGTGCACCATTGGCGCATTAAAATGCCAAGTTAGGGTTTTAGTATTCTTAGGATAAACTACATCGCTTCCAGCGCCTTGATAACCGTGACCTATTTTATTCGTGTTTTTTAAATAGCCTGAACCTCCCAAAACATATGCTGCGTCAATCGTGATTTTAACATCAAAATTGCCCCAAACTCCGTGAAATTCTCTTGCAATATAGGGATCTGCGTGCCACCCTTCGAAATCAAATTCGGCTATTTTTGGATACCATTGCGCCATTGACAATTCGATTCCCTCAGCATTATTTCTACCTGAACGACGAATTTGAATAGGAACTTGTCCATCAAAATCTAAGGTAAAAGTCGTTTTTGATTTGGGTAAGATGGGTTTTGCTAAAGTTACTTCAAGAATTGTTCCGACAGTTTTGGCAATGGCAATTTTTCCGTCTTGCTTGAAATTTGAAATGTTCAAGTAGCCAATTTCGTCAGACTTCAAGGTTTTGATTCGGCTTTCCTTCATTTTGTTGACCATTCTAGCATCAGGGTCTTTGATGGTTTGAAGTCGAGCATCCATTTCGCTTCCAGGCTGAAACGCATTATTGTACAAATGATAAAAAACACGTTTTAAGGTGTCGGGCGAATTATTGGTATAAACTAATTCCTGCTTGCCTTTATATTGGTAATTTTTGACATTCATCACAACGTCCATTTTATAATCGACCTGTTGTTGCCAATAACTTGAACTTTGGGCCAAAAGACTTCCAAAACTTAGGAAAATAATTGAAGATAAGATAAATTTTTTCATAATTGATAAAACAGAAAATGGAAGAGTTTTATCACTATCCATTTAAAAATTAAAATTAATTTTTATTATTTAGACATTTTTTCAGCCATTAACAGTGCATTGTAAGCATTGACAATTTTTCCAGATTGAGATAAATTGGCAAAAGGACGAACGTCATTTGTTTTTCCTGCCACAATAACATCAGTTGTGATTGCAACTCCAGAATCCATCAAAATGTGTTTCACTTGCTTAGCGGATAGTTTGGGGTAGTATGAACGAATTAATGCAGCAACTCCTGCCACGTTTGGGGAAGCCATTGATGTTCCTTGCAATAATTTATAGGTGTTGCTTGGTGTACTAGCATAAATTTTAACTCCTGGAGCAAAAACGTCAACATTAAGTTTTCCAAAGTTTGAAAATCTCGCAACCACTTTATTTCCATATTCATAATTCAATGCTCCAATGGTGATTAAATTATCGGCAAATTCTGTTTTTTTGTCATCAGAGTCGTTTGGATAATTATTAGCATAATCAATATCTTTTGCATCATTTCCTGCGGCATGAACGATTAAAACATCTTTCTTTTCGGCATATTTTATAGCATCGTAAACCCATTGTTTGTGTGGAGAAAAGCTTTTTCCAAAACTTCCGTTAATTACTTTTGCACCATTATCAACGGCATAACGAATACCAAGAGCAATGTCTTTGTCGTACTCATCACCATCTGGCACAGCACGAACAGTAAGAATTTCGACATTATTCGCAATTCCGTCTCCGCCTAATCCGTTGTATCTCACTTGAGCCACAATTCCTGCAACGTGAGTTCCGTGAAGAATTTCTTCTTTGTCTGGTCCCATAACATTGTTGTTGCCGTATTTTGTATCGGTGATATCTTCTGGATTATCGCCTACAACTTTTCTATAATTCGTTTTAAGATTATCGCCGTTAATGACTTTAATGTACCCATCGAGTTCTTTTTGTAATGCTATTTTAAATTCAGGCACGGTCATTCCAAAAGAATTTACACGCTGCATCATCGCTATACTTTTTGTAATTTCAGCATCTTGTGAATTAATCGCTTTTACTTCTTCGATGGTATAGTTTGGTTTGCCAAAATATTTGGTCAAAACCACATCGGCATTATTGGCGTCAGTACTCATTTCTTCTAAACGAACTTTTCCGTTTGTTGATTTTACAATGTTTTTATCGTTCAAAGCCTTTGCTTCTTGATAAGTAGCATCATCAACAAGTTCTTTGCTGGCAATTATTCTTTCGTATTCTGCATTTTCTTTGGTGATGTTGCCAAGAAAATTCCATCCGTGAATATCATCAATGTATCCGTTTTTATCATCGTCAATTCCGTTGCCAGCGATTTCTTTTTTATTAGTCCAAATAACTGCTTTTAAATCTTCGTGTTCAATATCGACACCCGAATCTACTATTGCAACGATTACTTTTTTGCCTTTCTTATCTTTCAACAATTCAGCGTAAGCTTTATCTACACTCATTCCGGGAATCGTGTCTTTTATAATATCTAAATGACTCCAACGGTTTAATTCAACTGCTGCAAGAGGTGATTTTTTTTGAACATTTACTGGCGCTTGAATCATCAAAGCAGCGCCGTTAGACAAGTTTTTTGAAACTCCACATCCCGCTAATACTACTATTGCAAAGCTAGATAGGAAAATAGATTTTAAATTGTTCATAGATTTTTTTAAAAAAGTTAAAATTTGATGTAAAAATATCAATTTTGTTACATATCGAAAGAAAATTAACATTATTTAAATACATCCGCGCTTTTAAAAACTTCTTTCAATCGAATGCCTCTTTCCGTTTGTTCGACAGTGATGATTTCGTTGTGTGCATCGTGTTCTAAGAACAAATAATAACCATTTTCGGCTGCGGCATTCAGGAATTTAGACTTTTCCGGCATTGTCAATAGTGGTCTTGTGTCATAACCCATAACATAAGGCAATGGCAAATGTCCCACAGTAGGGATTAAATCTGCACAAAAAACAATGGTTTTATCCTGATATTGAATGTGCGGAATCATCATTTTCTCAGTGTGACCATTTACAAAGAAAATTCCAAAATCAAGTTCCGATTTTTCAACAAAATCAGCCTTTGGAAGTTTCAAAAAATTCAGTTGTCCGCTTTCTTGAATTGGTAAAATATTTTCAGATAGAAAAGATGCTTTTTCACGAAGATTGGGTTTTGTCGCCCATTCCCAATGGTTTTCATTGGTCCAATATTTGGCATTTTTAAATACAACTTCGTACCCTGTTTTGTCTGCATTCCATTGCACACTTCCGCCACAATGGTCAAAATGCAAATGTGTCAAAAAAACATCAGTGATATCATCGCGATGGAATCCGTGTTTTTCCAAAGATTTATCCAAAGAATGGTTTCCCCAAAGGAAATAATAACCAAAAAACTTCTCTGATTGCTTGTTACCCATTCCGTTGTCAATCAAAATCAATCGATTTCCGTCTTCAATCAGCAAACATCTGGCAGCTAGGTCAATTAAATTGCTTGCATCTGCAGGATTAGTTTTGTTCCAAATGGTTTTTGGCACAACGCCAAACATTGCTCCGCCATCGAGTTTAAAATTGCCTGTTTCTATTGGGTAGAGTTTCATAGACTGTTTTAATATTGAATTATAAACAAAGTTAACGATTACAATTTCTTTAATTATAAAGCCAAATCAACTTTTTCTATCTAATAATAGTTATAAAAATGTTATGATGTTTGACTTCAAGCCTAAATTGTAATATCTTTGTGCTTTATTTAGAAAAATTATAAATAACGTTATGATACAAGTATCTGAATCTGCAAGTAAAAAAATTGTCGATATGATGAAAGACGATGGCTTTGACTCCGCACAAGATTATGTTCGAGTAGGCGTAAAATCTGGTGGTTGCTCAGGATTGTCATATGACTTGACTTTCGATAAACAAATCGGAGAAAACGATAAAGTTTTTGAAGACAATAATATAAAAATTGCCGTGGAAAAAAAATCGTTCCTCTATCTTGCAGGAACCATATTAGAATTTTCAGGTGGATTAAATGGAAAAGGATTTGTATTTAATAATCCAAATGCGAGCAGAACTTGTGGTTGCGGCGAATCGTTTTCACTTTAGAAATTGAAAAATTTAATGATTCAAAAATTCAAAAATTGAAAGATTATGACAAAATCGTTTGAAGAATTCGAAGTTCACAAAAAAGGAATAGTCTTGACAAAATTAGTTTTTGAATTATTGAATAATAAATCTTTTGATAAAGAATATGGGTTTAAAGACCAGTTAAAAAGAGCGTTTTTATCAATTACAAATAATATTGCTGAGGGTTCGGAATACAATAATAATAGGCAGTTTATAAGATACTTGAAATATTCGAAAGGCAGTTGCGCAGAAGTTAGAAATATGTTGATATTATCGACAGAATTGCAGTTGTGTAATCAAGATAGCATTAAAATTTGCTATGATGTAATTGTTGAAATATCTCAAAACCTTTCGAATTTCATAAAATACCTAAATAGTAATACTAAAGATTAGCGTTCAATCTTTGAATTTTTTAATCTTTAAATTTAATAATTAAATGAGCAAATACACCGAAGACCATTTAAGAGTCGAACTTGAAACCAAAGAATACGAGTACGGATTTTATACTGATATAGAATCGGATACATTCCCTATAGGTTTGAACGAGGATATTGTTCGTGCCATTTCCCACAGAAAAGAAGAGCCACAATGGATGACCGATTGGCGCATCGAGGCTTTTCGTGCTTGGGAACAAATGAAGGAACCTGAATGGGCAAATGTGCATTATACCAAGCCTGATTTTCAATCGATTTCCTATTATTCTGCTCCAAAAGCAATCGATCCCAATAAAACATTGGACGATGTAGATCCTGAACTTTTAGAAATGTACAAAAAGTTAGGAATCTCTGTCGATGAACAAAAAATGATGAACAATGTCGCTATGGATATTGTAGTTGATTCTGTATCGGTAGCGACAACGTTTAAGAAAACATTGGGCGAAAAAGGAATTATCTTTATGAGTATTTCCGAAGCAATTAAAGAACATCCAGAATTAGTCCGAAAATATCTTGGTACTGTTATTCCGCAAAAAGACAACTTCTATGCCGCTTTAAATTCGGCAGTTTTCTCAGATGGAAGTTTTTGTTATATTCCGAAAGGGGTTCATTGTCCAATGGAATTATCGACTTACTTCCGTATCAATCAAGCCGGAACTGGACAATTTGAAAGAACACTGCTGATTGCAGATGAAGGCAGTTATGTAAGTTATCTAGAAGGTTGCACCGCACCAAGTCGTGACGAAAATCAATTGCACGCTGCTTGTGTTGAATTGATTGCTTTGGATGGTGCCGAAATTAAATATTCTACCGTACAAAACTGGTATCCAGGAAACAAGGAAGGAATAGGCGGTGTTTTCAATTTTGTGACAAAAAGAGGTTTGTGCGAAAAAAATGCTAAAATATCTTGGACACAAGTCGAAACAGGTTCCGCGATTACTTGGAAATATCCATCGGTTATTTTAAAAGGAGATAATTCTGTGGGCGAATTTTATTCTATTGCAGTAACAACTAATTTTCAGCAAGCCGACACCGGAACCAAGATGATTCACCTTGGCAAAAACACCAAATCAACGATTATTTCCAAAGGAATTTCTGCCGGAAAATCACACAATAGTTATAGAGGTTTAGTAAAAATTGGTCCAAATGCAGACAATGCAAGGAACTTTTCGCAATGCGATTCCTTATTAATGGGAAATAATTGCAGCGCCAATACTTTTCCGTATATCGAAAGCAAAAATCCATCGGCAAAAATAGAACACGAAGCTACCACGAGTAAAATTGGTGAAGACCAAGTTTTCTATTGCAACCAACGTGGAATTCCAACAGAAAAAGCCATTGCCTTAATTGTAAACGGTTTCAGCAAAGACGTGTTGAACAAATTACCGATGGAATTTGCAGTTGAAGCACAGAAGTTATTGGAAATTTCACTTGAAGGTTCAGTAGGTTAATCTTTGTAAATTTTGAAGAACACTATTAAATTACAATTAATATGGAACTCATTTTAAAAAACGTTAAGAAAAAAGATTTACCAGTATTAAAATCATTGGCAAAATCATTAGGTTTTGAAATTGAAAAAGAAGACAAACCGTATAATCCTGAATTTGTAAAAGAAATTTTGGAAGCTGAACAAAGCATTAAAGATGGAAAAGGAATAAAAATCAAATTAGAAGATTTGTGGAAGTAATTTATTCAGAAAAAGCTCAAAAAGACAGAGAATATTGGAAAAAATCTGGAAATAAAGCAATAATGAATAAAATTTCTGCTTTGATCGAAGATATTACATTGCATCCTTTTGAAGGAATTGGAAAGCCAGAGCCTTTAAAATATAATTTAACTGGTCGCTGGTCAAGAAGAATCAATCAAGAACATCGAATTATATATAGAGTTACAGAAGAAAATACAATTGAAATATTAGACATTTTATCATTAAAAGGTCATTACGAATAAACAAAATAAAAAATGTTAAGTATAAAAAATTTACACGCCTCCATAGGAGACAAAGAAATCTTAAAAGGAATCAACCTTGAGGTAAAAGCAGGAGAAGTTCACGCGATAATGGGTCCTAACGGTGCTGGAAAAAGTACGCTTGCTTCCATCATTGCCGGAAATGAAAATTACGACGTAACTGAAGGTGAAATCTCTCTAGATGGAGAAGATCTTTCTGATTTGGCTCCAGAAGAAAGAGCGCACAAAGGCGTTTTTCTTTCGTTCCAATATCCAGTTGAAATTCCAGGCGTCTCTGTAACAAACTTTATGAGAACGGCGATCAATGAAACTCGTAAAGCTAATAAATTAGAAGAAATGCCAGCAAACGAAATGCTGAAATTTATTCGCGAAAAATCAGAATTATTGGAAATCGACCGTAAATTTTTGTCCCGTTCTTTGAACGAAGGTTTTTCAGGTGGAGAGAAAAAACGTAACGAGATTTTCCAAATGGCTATGTTAGAACCAAAACTTGCAATACTTGATGAAACCGATTCTGGACTTGATATTGATGCCTTGCGTATAGTTGCCAATGGTGTAAACAAATTGAAAAGCGACAAAAACGCCATCGTAGTTATCACACACTACCAAAGGTTGTTAGATTATATTGTTCCTGATTTTGTTCACGTATTATACAACGGAAAAATTGTAAAATCAGGCGGTGCAGCATTGGCTCACGAGCTCGAAGAAAAAGGGTACGACTGGATTAAACAAGAACAAGAAGCGTAAAAATAGTTTGCAGTTTACAGTTTGCAGTTTGCAAAACTCATAACTTATAACTCATAACTTATAACTACCAATAATGGAACTAAAAGAAAAATTACTTTCCTCTTTCATGGCTTTCGAAGAGCAAGTTGATGTTCATTCAGAACTTCACGATTTGAGAACTTCGGCTATAAAAAACTTTGAAAATAAAGGCTTCCCAACTAAAAAAGAAGAATCCTGGAAATATACTTCGCTAAATGCCATCCTAAAAAATGACTTTACAGTTTTTCCAAAACACGAAAACTCAATAGAATTTAAGGATGTAAAAAAATATTTCATCCACGAGATTGATACTTTTAAAGTGGTCTTTATTGACGGTGTTTTTAGCTCGAATTTATCTTCAACCACACACGAAGGATTGGATATTTGCTTAATGTCATCGGCATTGAACAAACCAAAATACAAAATGGTGATTGACACGTATTTTAACAAAATTGCCAATAAAGACGAGAGTTTGACTTCTTTAAATACGGCTTTCGCCAATGAAGGAGCCTACATCAACATCCCCAAAAGCAAAGTGGTCAACAAACCCATCGAGATTATGTATTTCTCGACGGGTAATGAAGCAGCTCTTTTGGTTCAGCCAAGAAATTTGGTCATTGTGGGCGAAAATTCACATGTTCAGATCATCGAAAGACATCAAAGTTTGAACGAAAACCCAGTTTTGACCAATTCGGTTACCGAGATTTTTGCACAAAAACGGGCTATCGTAGATTATTATAAAATCCAGAATGACAATAACGAGGCCAATTTAATCGACAATACTTACGTTTCCCAAAAACAAGAAAGTCACGTATCTGTTCAAACCTTCTCGTTTGGAGGAAATTTGACCAGAAACAACCTAAATTTCTATCATTTTGGCGAAAGATTGACTAGCACGCTCAACGGAATCACGATTATTGGTGAGAAACAACACGTGGATCATTATACTTTAGTGCATCACGCTACTCCAAATTGCGAAAGCTTTCAAGATTATAAAGGAATTTTTTCTGATAATGCTACTGGCGTTTTTAACGGAAAGATTTTCGTGGAAAAAGAAGCGCAAAAAACCAACGCTTTCCAAAAAAGTAACAACATTTTGTTGGGCAACAAATCAACGATAAATGCCAAACCACAACTTGAGATTTTTGCCGATGACGTAAAATGTTCTCACGGTTGCACCGTTGGACAATTAGACGAAACCGCACTATTCTATATGCAACAACGTGGAATTCCTAAGAAAGAAGCCAAAGCCTTATTGATGTACGCTTTCTCGAATGCAGTTATAGAAAACATCAAAATTCCAGAATTGAAACAAAGAATTACCAAGATTATCGCTAATAAACTGGGTGTGAAAATTGGATTTGATTTGTAGATTAATAGTGCCTAATCCTGCTATTCATTTCAAGCTTTTTGGTATTACAGCATTTTCTAAAAACAATAAAGGAGCTTCCGCTGGTCGCTCTTTTTTGTTTCAAAAATGACAGTAATGCTGCAAAAGGCTTTCCATTTCTATCAGGGGCGAAAAAACCAACATAGAAAAAAATCAGTATCTTTGAATAATCAAATTAAGGCAATATGGCTGCAATAACTGATATCAACACTTTAGACCTTACTAAATCCTATACTTATGCAGATTATCTCACTTGGGATTTTCAAGAAAGATTAGAAATTTTGAAAGGAAAAATCTTCAAAATGAGTCCTGCTCCAAGCAGAAAACATCAGGAGATTTCAGCAAAAATATTCCGGAAATTCGATCGTTTTTTCGAAAATAAACCTTGTAATATATATTACGCTCCATTTGATGTGCGGTTAATTAATTACAAAAAAAGCACTTCAGATAAAGAAATTTCAACCGTATTTCAACCCGATATTTGTGTAATTTGCGACAAGGACAAACTAGACGAAAGAGGTTGTCTTGGATCTCCCGATTTAATTGTTGAAATCCTTTCACCTGGAAATTCAAAAAAAGAAATGGATATCAAGTTTGATTTGTATGAAGAAAACGGCGTAAAAGAATATTGGATAGTAGAACCTTTCCAAAAATCAATCATAATTTATACCCTCCAAAACGACAAATACATCGGACTAAAACCCATCGCCGAAGAAGGTTTAGTGAATAGTCCGCTGTTTCCTGAAATGAGTTTTAATGTTGCCGAAGTTTTTATAGATTAATATAATTTTCGTATAAAGAAGCCAAAGCCTTATTGATGTACGCCTTCTCGAATGCGATTATCGAAAGTATCAAAATCCCAGAATTGAAACAAAGAATTACCAAAATTATCGCTAATAAACAGGGTGTGAAAATTGGATTTGATTTGTAGTTTTTAAACACAATCCCGAAAGCTTTCGGGACACTAAATTTATGTAAAGGGCACAAAGTTTAATTAAAACTTGGTGCCCTTTATGATTTTTACTTTGAGTGTTTTTTCAGCATAAATGTTTAGATTTGCACCACATTAAATCATTAAAAAAACATACGTTTTGAAAAAGCAAATTGTCATAATAATAGTAATTGCAGTAGTATTTCAAAGTTTTACTATAAAATTAAACCCTACCAATTATTTTGTGCCAAAAACGAATCATTCTGAAGATCCTGTTTTGCAACAAATAACCAACGGAAAATTAGTGTACAACAAGACCTGTGTTGCTTGCCATCAAATGAATGGAGCAGGAATACCGGGTGCTTTTCCTCCTTTGGCAAAATCAGATTATTTGAATGCCGATGTCAACAGAGTCGTCAAACAAGTATTGGTAGGCTCTACTGGCCCCATAACCGTTAACGGCAAAAAATACGTTACCCCAATGCCTAAGCAAGTACTAAGTGATCAACAAATCGCTGATGTATTGACTTATGTTTATGCGAATTGGGGAAATAATAAATCGGTAGTTACGCCAGAAATGGTGAAGTCCATTCGAAAATAATTCCTTTATTTATTGGCATTTACAAAGTCCGACCAATCTTTGGGAGTATTCAAATTTTGAAGAATACAAGCATCATCAACCGATACTGAAGTGCGCTGGATAGGTTTTGCTTTTTTTATTTGAAAATCCAATCTGGCGTTTTGGTCATTACAATCCAATTCTAAAAAATGTTTCCAAAACTGTGAAGAAACTTTTATGGGATGTCCGCATTTTCCTTGAAAATTCGGGAGAACAATTTCATTTTCTACATCTATAATTTTCTGTAATTCGGTTGCTTTCAAAATTGGTACATCAATGGGATGAATCAAAACTAAACTGTTTTTTGGAAGATGAAACAACACCGATTGCAAGGTAGAAAAAGAACCATTTTCGGGCAAAGGATTTAGTACAACCTTGATTTTTAGATTTTTATACTCTACAAAATTGTCTAGAGCATTCCTCAACCAAGGAACCGCTTCAAAATACTTTTCAGAATAAAAACCTAATCCGATGAAAACTGAAGTTATAGTAGAATTTGAAATTCGATTCAATTGTTCGATTATCCAAAAGGTTTCTTGATACAATAATAAGCCTTTTGGCAAACCCATTCGCTCTGATTTTCCTCCTGCCAATAGTACAAAAACGAGATTATTTTCCATAGTAAACCTGTAGTAATTCCGAGGCGACACTTATGGCAATTTCTTTAGGATTGGTACCGCCCAAATCTAATCCTATTGGACAATGCACAGCGGAAATCCCTTCTTTTATTCCTAATTCTTTGATTAACATTGCATTGAATCTACTTTTTTTGGTTTTACTTCCAATGAGTCCAATGTATTTCGTTTGAGAATCTAAGCACAAAGCCGTAATTTCAAAATCTAACCTATGATCATGAGTCATAATTACTGCATAACAATTGGGACTCCAGCGAATCGATTGTTTATACAAATCGAAGGGAACGGAACTAAATTTTACATTTGGGTCTAAGGTGAGTGTTTCACGCCAATTTTGTCTAGTATCATATAAGTGAATGATAAAAGGCGTATCTTTTAAAACAGCGCACAATTCAACGCCAATATGTCCTGCACCAAAAACATACAATTCGGGAGATTGATTCATAGGTTCTATGATTAGTTCGACTTTACCGCCACAACATTGTTCGAATTCTGGGCCTAAAGTATAGCTGAATGTTGCAATTCTATTTTCTTTGATGGCACAAACTGCTTCATCGATAACCTGAAATTCTAATTTGCCTCCGCCAATGGTTCCAAAAATTTCTTTATCGACAGTAACTATCATTTTAGACCCTAACCGACAAGGTGCTGAACCTAAAATTTTAGACACCGTAACTAAGGCAATTGGCGTGTTTCTAGACTTAAATTCTTGTAATAGTTCGATCCAATTATTCATTATAGATTAATTTAAATTGGATATTATTATTGGCCCACGTCCTAAACAAGATCATAATCACTTAAAGGTAAATTATAATACCGTTTCCCAGTTAGTTTAAATATTGCAGTGATAATAGCCGGTGCAATTACAGGAACTCCAGGTTCGCCAACTCCAGTAGGCTTGTCGGTGCTTTCTACTATTTCAACATGAACCGTTGGAGATTCATTCATTCGAATAAGTCGACAATCAGCAAAATTACTTTGTTCAATTGCTCCATCTTTTGCTGTTATTTTTCCATAATATGCTATTGACATTCCAAAGATTGCAGCGCCTTCCATTTGTGATTTTATAGTGTCTCTGTTAACTGCAGTTCCACAATCGATGACAGTATAGACATTGTGCACTTTTACTTTATTCTCAACCATTGAAACCTCAACTATTGAAGCTACATAAGAATAAAAACTGTATTGAACGGCAACTCCATAAGCATGCCCTTTGGGTAAAGGTTTGTCCCAATTTGCATTTTTGGCAACCTTTTTTAATACGTATTTAAGGCGTGCTGTGTTGTATTTTATGGGATCTTTTGTGTCTTCGATTCGGTCTTCACCAATTAATTTTAGTCTAAACTCAATTGGGTCTTGTTGGGCAGCGTGAGCCAATTCATCGACAAAAACATTGATAGAAAAACCGTGTAATATATTGATTACGGATCGCATCCAACCTATTCGAACCAATGCCGGAGCTTGACCTGATTCCGTTTTGAAATTTTTAATATCA
>CAMBHH010000037.1 GCA_945866505.1 Flavobacterium psychrophilum | reverse complement strand
AATGATGGAAAAAATAGTGTGATGAAAACAGTTATTAAACTCGAAGAATTTGGATTGTTCCTTTTTGGGATTTATCTTTTTAACCAGTTAGATTTTGCTTGGTGGTGGTTTTTGGTTCTCATTCTAGTGCCAGACTTATCCATGATTGGCTACGTTTTGGGAAACAAATCAGGAGCGTTTCTGTATAATTTATTTCATCATAGAGCGGTTGCATTAGCTATACATTTGGTAGGAATTTATAGCTCCAATAATTTAATTCAACTCACTGGAATTATCTTGTTTGCTCATTCTTCGATGGATCGCATGATGGGTTATGGATTGAAATATGAATCGGGTTTTAAGTTTACCCATCTGGGAGAAATAGGAAAAAAGTAACATTATGAATCTAGAAACCTTCTACGAATATTGTTTGTCTAAAAAAGGCGTAACCGAACATTTTCCGTTTGATAATGACACATTGGTGTTTCAAGTGGGCGGCAAAATGTTTGCTTTATCTTCGTTAATCCAATGGGAAAAAGGAACGCCTTCAGTCAATTTAAAATGCAATTCAGAAAAAGCACTAGAACTTCGCGCTGAATATGACGCCGTAAATCCAGGTTATCATATGAGTAAAATGCATTGGAATACTGTAGATTTTAATAGTGATGTCAATGACAAAATGATGTGTGAATTAATCAATCATTCCTATGATTTGGTTTTTACTAGTTTGACTAAAAAAATCCAATATGAAATTATTGACCAGCGGTAAAAAAAATACCTAACAGGCGAAGCAATTAGAAAATTAGGCATTACTTTTGCAAAACATTTTAGAACAATATTCAAATAAAATAGTATGATTGATAATCTTAAAAAATTCCTGAACGAAGAACAAGACCCAAAAGCCATCGAAAAAATCACTTCAAAACTGAATGATTTATTGATGAAAAACGAAGAAATAGGATATATCGCTGTTCAAAAAAAACCTGCAATAACTGTTTTTCCTGATAGTATTGTAGTGACTAACAAACGAATTATCATTTGTCAGCCCAAAAATATGGGGCTTTCGATGAATTTTACCGATTTTACTTGGGACGAAATTAAAGGAACTTTTGTTAAAGAAAATATTTTAGGTTCTGAATTTTCGTTTTCGACCAAAACACAAATTCAGGTTTCTATTGACTATATTCCAAAAATTCAAGCCCGTAAGATTTCTACTTTTGCCAAAGAGCAATTGGATCTTTTGAAAAACCCGGTCGTTGCAGAGGAAGTAAAAATTCAAGTACCAGAATTTATTAAGGAAGAAATTGAAGAAGTGGAAACCGAAGAAATAGTAAATTACGCCGAAATAATGCCCGCAGTTTCTAATTTTGTTGAACCGATTACTGAAAATAAAGGAACTTCAACAGAGCAATTGTCAAACGGATTGACCCAAGACGAACTTTTTGCCAAGCTTCAGAACTACAAGAAACTCCTTGATAACGGGTTGATTTTACAAGGCGAATATGATGCTTTCAAAAAGGAAATTCTGAGTTTGATGTAAATCAAATTAGTTTCATTTTAAAATTATAAACCCAACAAATTTCTGATTTGTTGGGTTATTTTTTTACAGGGTTTTCTTCTGCTTCTCTACAAAATTATGGGCTTGTAGCTCCAATAATTCGGTGGCTTTCTGACGTTGCAAATCATATAGTTTCTTATCTTGAGCAATGTCTTCATAGACTTTGTCGTGCATTGATGCGCTGGTTTTTACTAGTAAATTTCGCTGGTACTTGTCTTGTGCCAAAGTCGCTTGTAATGCCGTTTCTAAATCTTCTAGTTTGTAATCGTATTCACCTTTTGCAGATAGTAATTTGGCGATAATTGGTGACGTTTCAATTGCCAAAAACAGCAACATGATAAATAAGGAAGGAATTAAAGGTAATTTATCTAAAGCATTAATTCTAGCCATTAAGCCGTCAAAACCATCAATTATAGGCTGCGTTTCAGCTACTTTTTTATCTAAATCGGTTTGTAAAGTTATGGCTATTTTGTCGTTCATTGCAATTTTTGCGAAGTTCATCCTTCTAAGAGAATCCAATTCGGCTAAAGCCAGATTATGCTTGGCAATTTTCTCTTTGAAAACTGGTCCTTTTCCTAATTTCTTCGTCCCTTTTGTGCCTTCTGCTTCAGCAATATAGGTTTCATACAAGGTATTTACCTCTTTTTCTTTCGTAGCGATTTCTGCTTTCAGCTTATCAGTTTCGGCTTTGTTTTTGTCTACATCTGATTTGAAATAATTAGCAACTTGCTTTTTGTTGTTTAAAGCCATTGCGTTTTTTTCTTTCAATAAAACGGTATTGATTTCTTTTTCGAAAACTTTAATTTCCAATGGTTTCGAAATCACGATAGCAATGATTATTGCTAAAATAATTCGCGGACTGGCTTGCAAGAACTCACTTTTGAAATTATCCCTTTTGCGAATAGTGGAAACAATAAATCTATCTAAATTGAAAATCAGCGATCCCCAAACTAGGCCAAATCCCGTTGCAACAAAAGGATTGTCAAAAACCGTGAAAAGCGCATAAGAACTGGCGATGAAAGCCAAAACGGCGGTAAAAAAAACTGTGGCGCCAATACCAACATATTTGGTTTGTTCGCCTTCGGAGCAACCCTCGAGCAGATTTTTGTCAGCTCCAGAACAAATGATGAAAAATTTTTTTAACATTTTGATTTTGATTTGCTGCGCCTGCTTGCAGACACTTGATTGATTGATAATGATTAGTAAAGTTACAACGTCGTTTGTTACATTTTGTTGCCTAAAGTGTTCCTTTTAAAAACAACAAAGAGTCACGTTTTGGCGTGACTCTTTGTTCAAAAGATACTACATAATTATTTTTCAATCGCTGAAAATAATTATGCTTTTTTCTTTAAATAATTAACCAATAAAACTCCCCAAGCCAATATTAACAGCAATCCACCAATTGGTGTTACGAAACCAATTACTTTGAAGTCAAATGAAGTTAGTTTATTTGTGGCCAATAAATAAATAGAACCTGAAAAGAAAAGAACTCCAAAAACGACCAAGTAGTAAATCGTTTTTTTTGCTTTTTGCGAAAGTTCAGTTGCAAAACCAATGAATAATAAAAACAAGGCGTGATACATTTGGTATTTCACTCCAGTTTCGAAAGTGGAGAGCTCTTCGATAGATAAAACTTTTTTTAATGCGTGTGCGCCAAATGCACCTAAAATAATGGCTAGCATACCAAAAATTGCTCCTGTAGAAATTATTTTCTTGTCCATTTTGTGATTTTTAATTATACAAAAGTATCTGTTTCCTTTCAAAGGCTACTCATTTTAACAACACTTTTTTGTTTACTAGATTTAAAATATTTTGATTTTAAATTATACTTCACTTGTTATGAATATAACAATAACATATATTTGTGTTAAATAAATACCAACATGAGAACAGTCCTAATCATTGGAGCAGGAAGATCAGCCTCTTCGTTAATTCAATATTTGTTAAACAAGTCGGTTGAAGAGAATTTGCATCTTATCATTGGCGATTTATCAATAGAATCTGCTCAAAACAAAACCAATAATAATCCCAACGCAACAGCAATTTCATTGGATATATTTAATCCAAATCAAAGAAAAGCAGCTATTCAAAAAGCCGATATTGTGATTTCGATGCTGCCAGCGCATCTTCATATCGAGGTTGCTCGAGATTGTATTGTATATCAAAAACATATGGTCACGGCTTCGTATATCAGCGATGCTATGCAGGAATTGGACGTTTTAGCCAAAAAAAATAATTTGATTTTCATGAATGAAATTGGTCTTGATCCTGGAATTGACCACATGAGTGCGATGAAAGTAATCAATGAGATCAAAGCCAAAGGAGGAAAAATGCTTTTGTTCGAATCCTTTTGTGGTGGATTAGTTGCTCCTGAATCAGATACTAATTTGTGGAATTATAAATTCACTTGGGCACCTCGAAATGTAGTTTTAGCAGGACAAGGCGGTGCGGCAAAATTTCTCCAAGAAGGAACTTACAAATACATCCCCTATTGCAATTTATTCCGCCGAACTGAGTTTTTGGAAGTCGAAGGTTATGGTAAATTTGAAGCCTATTCGAACCGTGATTCGTTGAAATATCTGGATGTTTATGGATTGAACGATGTGTTGACTTTGTTCAGAGGAACCATTCGAAGAGTTGGATTTTCGAAAGCTTGGAACATGTTTGTCCAGCTAGGAATGACTGATGACAGTTATATTATGGAAGATTCCAAAACAATGAGTTACCGCCAATTCGTGAATTCGTTTTTACCTTATCATCCTACGGATTCTGTAGAAATTAAGATGCGTTTGATTTTAAAAATCGATCAAGACGATATAATGTGGGACAAATTATTGGAGTTGGATTTGTTCAATCCCAACAAAATAGTAGGTTTGAAAGAGGCCACACCAGCACAAATCCTTGAAAAAATCCTAACAGATAGTTGGACTTTACAACCCAATGACAAAGATATGATTGTGATGTATCATAAATTTGGATATGAATTGAATGGCGCAAAACACCAAATTGATTCCAAAATGGTTTGTCTTGGTGAAGACCAAACTTATACCGGAATGTCAAAAACAGTTGGTTTGCCCGTTGCAATGGCAACATTGTTAATTCTAAATGGAAAGATAAAAACTCCCGGAGTGCAACTTCCTATACGTGAAGAAGTGTACTTGCCTATTTTGAAAGAATTGGAAGAATATGGAGTTGTTTTTAAGGAAGAAATTGTACCTTATTTAGGGTATAATGCTTGATGTTTATAACTTACCTCAAATTATAGACACAGGTTTTCCTAAATCTGAAAATTATAGGTTTCGTTTTATTGAAATTCCGTTCACTCAATTTAGAATGAACGGATTTAAACATTTTGTTCTTTGCGCCTTAGCGTCTTCCCGGTAAATATTATTTAGACATCTCCACAAAATACTTATAAAATAACGGAATCGTTACAATCCCTTTTAAGTAATTAAAAATACCAAAATGTTCGTTTGGGGAGTGAATAGCGTCGCTGTCCAAACCAAATCCCATCAAGATGGTTTTGCTCTTAAGTTCTTTTTCGAATAAGGCAACGATAGGAATACTTCCGCCAGAACGTACCGGAATTGCTGGAACGCCAAAGGTTTCGGCATAGGCCTTGTTGGCGGCTTTGTAGCCAATGCTGTCCGTTGGTGTTACATACCCTTGTCCGCCGTGATGTGGTTTTACTTTCACTTTCACTCCAGCTGGCGCAATGCTGATGAAGTGCTTGGTAAATAATTCGGTGATTTCTTCCCAATCTTGATTTGGAACCAATCGCATAGAAATTTTAGCGAAAGCCTGACTTGCAATAACGGTTTTGGCTCCTTCACCAATATATCCGCCCCAAATTCCGTTGACATCAAGTGTTGGTCGAATCGAGTTTCTTTCGTTGGTTACATACCCTTTTTCTCCATAAATATCATTTAAGTCCAACGCTTTTTTGTAGTTTTCTAAATTGAAAGGTGCTTTGGCCATTTCGGCTCTTTCTTCCAATGACAACTCTTCTACTTTAGCATAAAAACCAGGAATGGTCACATGATTATTTTCGTCGTGAAGCGAGGCAATCATTTTTGCCAAAACGTTAATAGGATTGGCAACAGCTCCACCATACAAACCAGAATGCAAATCGCGATTTGGTCCCGTAACTTCTACTTCTACATAACTCAAACCTCGCAATCCTGTGGTAATTGATGGTTGTTGATTGGAAATCATTCCGGTATCAGAAATTAAAATAACATCGTTTTTAAGTTTTTCTTGATTACGTTCTACAAACCAACTCAAACTTTTGGAACCAATTTCTTCTTCGCCTTCAATCATAAATTTCACATTACAAGGTAAAGTATTGGATTGAATCATATATTCCAAAGCTTTTACGTGCATGTACATTTGGCCTTTGTCATCGCAAGAACCGCGGGCAAAAATAGCTCCTTCGGGATGAATTTCGGTTTTTTTGATTACAGGTTCAAATGCTGGAGAAGTCCATAATTCGATAGGATCTGCGGGTTGCACATCGTAATGCCCGTAAACCAAAATGGTTGGCAGAGAGGGATCAATTGTTTTTTCGCCATAGACAATTGGATTTCCTGGCGTGTCACAAATCTCAACAAAATCGCAACCTGCATTTTCTAAACTTGCTTTTACGGCATTGGCAGTTGTGATAATATCTTGATGATAAGCAGGATCGGCGCTAACGGAAGGGATTTTCAGCAGTTCGATTAATTCATTGATGAAACGGTCTTTGTGTTGCTGAACATATGATTTTACGGTTTCCATAATTTGATTTTTTATATAGTTTCAAAAGTACAAAAAAGAGACTGAATATTTTTATGTAAATTCCTTTGAAAGTTAGAACTTATGTTTATATTTGCACCCACAAACGCTAGTTCAATGAACACCTCTTTACAATAAGAGTATAGTGAATTAATTTCGCGGATATGGTGAAATTGGTAGACATGCCAGACTTAGGATCTGGTGCCGCAAGGCGTGTAGGTTCGAGTCCTATTATCCGCACTGATAAAAATTAAAAAACCCTTAAAATCAATATTTTAAGGGTTTTTTTTGTATTTAAACCAAATTACAGTTTTGCTGGCTGATGCTCTTTATCAAGATGTAGTCTTAATCTTAATGGGTCAGTATAGTCTGAAGCTTGAGGTGTTGGCACATTTGTAGACGATTCGGGTGCACTTGGATTTAAAAGAGGACCTGTAAATTTTCTAGGAATTCCTTGTCTTTCATCTACAAATAGTGTTGCTGGATCATCGACTAAAACGCCATCATAAGGATAGTAGCGCGTAACTTTGTTAGGATCTAACGGATTTATATATTGGGTTTCAAGCCTTGTTGTATAATTATCTCCATCATCGTCAACATCTAAGAAATTTGGAACTCCATCTTGATCAGGAAAATCATTATCATCAAGAATATCCTGCTTAGGAGGGGTTGGATACGCATTAGTGTTTCTAAAATCATAAACATAACCATCATCATCTAGGTCTTCTTGATACGAAAAAACACCGTCATTATCCTGATCTAATCGTTCAATAGTAAATAATTTAAAACTAAAAACTAAAGGTGAATAGGAAGGAATTTCACCAGAACCCACATTGTAATAAGCCAACCCAGAAGGAATGAACATTACGCCTGCACCAAAATCGTTATGGGTAACCGTTCCGTTACTATTTATTATGGATGTCCCTGTTTTAAATTTAGGAAAAACTTCACTCCATCCCTTGATTACACCATATAAATTTAGAGTGGTTTGCGGATATTTCAATTCTTCAAAAAAGGTTGATGTAACTTCTGATGGCGGTGTTGCTGTTGCTGCACTACGTTCTAAATAAGTTCCTCTATAAGATGCCAAAACACCATCAACATTGCAAGGGGAAACGCCAACGCCCGGTCTTAAAACTAAATAATACAACTTATATTCAACATTATGCAATTCAACTGTTCTATACAAAAGTTTTGGGTAAGTAGTTGCATCCTTATAGGACATAATTGAAGGTTGAGTCCCTCCGGTCGGAATTTTGGTAATCGTTACATCTTGATCATCAACAAATCCCGGGTGATCTACAACTGTAAAATAATTTTTAGTCAAATATTCCTCAATATCGGCAATATCAGTTTTATATTGTACAGCATAATCTCTTGGTGGTTCAATAGTTTTAGAAGGATCATCCTTAGAGCAAGAAAAAAATAAAACGGATGCAGTAAATACTATAAAATAAAACTTAAATTTGTTCATTATAAATCATTTTTTTGAAGTCGCAAGATACAATTTTGATTTATTTTTGAATAGAATTTAACTTCGATTTTGCAAAATTTATGAGAATAGATAAATATTTATGGTGTGTGCGATATTACAAAACTAGAAATATGGTAACCGAAGCCTGTAAAAAAAATCATGTTACTGTAAATGGGCAGGTTGCCAAACCATCGAAAGAGGTTTTCCCTACTGATAAAATCACGTTCAGAAAAGACCAAATCACCCAGATTATTACCGTTCTGGATATTCCAGACAATCGTGTTGGGGCTAAACTGGTGGATGTGTATCGAAAAAACGAAACTCCAGCAGAAGTCTATGAACATCTTGAATTGTTAAAATTATCGAAGGAACATTATCGAAAAAACGGTACAGGAAGACCTACTAAAAAAGACCGCCGTGATATTGATGAATTTGGGAACGAAATAAATGAATAAAATATCAATGGCAATTTCAATGCCAATAGCAATTTCAATAGAAATTACAATTTCAATAGCAAATTCAATCTAAAATCTAAAATTTAAAATGAGCAAGAATATCATATTATCAAATCAAGAAATAGAACATACCATAAAAAGAATTGCCTATCAAATCTATGAAACTTTTATAGATGAAGAAGAAATTGTTATTGCTGGCATTGCGTCAAATGGATTTATTTTTGCTAAAAAAATTGCAGATTACCTCAATAACATTTCACCTTTGAAAGTTTCGCTATGTGAGGTAGAAATAGACAAGCATCATCCTGAAGCAGTTGTAAAAACATCTTTAACGAAAGAGGCATATTCTAACAAAGGCTTGATTCTAGTTGACGATGTATTAAATTCGGGAACGACATTAATTTATGCTGTGCGACACTTTCTAGATGTTCCGCTAAAGAAATTCAAAACAGCCGTACTTGTCGACAGAAATCACAAAAAATATCCAGTAAAGGCTGATTTTAAGGGCATATCACTTTCGACTTCTTCATTAGACAATGTTGAGGTTGTATTTAATGAAAACGGGAGTAGTTATGCTATTTTAAGTTAAAATCGCTAAGATGTCCTGAGTAGTTTCATCTTTAGATTTCCCATCGATACTTATTTTATACTGTGCCTGGTTGTAATAGAAACTTCGATCAAAAAGATGCTTGGCAATAAATTCCTTGAGATCTTCATTGGTTTTGTTGGCAATTATTGGACGTTTACTTTTATTAGAAACCAATCGATCATACAAAGTATCTATCGAAGCCTTTAAATAAATCGATACTATATTATCTCGCTTCAATAGTTCATGATTATTAGAATAACAAGGAGTTCCTCCACCTAAACCTAAAATTAAATCGCCGGGAGCATTCAGTAAATCGATTAAAACCTCTCGCTCCAGCTTTCTAAAATAAATCTCACCTTGCTGTTCAAAAATGTCTTTTATAGACAAATTGGTTCGTTCTTCGATCTTTTTATCCAAATCCAAGCAAGGAATATTGGTAATTTTTGACAATCTGGTAGCTACTGTAGACTTCCCACAGCCCATATAACCTAATAATATAATTTTTCTCATTTGAATAAAACCTTATATACTAAGGCGTTAAGTGCTTTTGTTTAAAAAAGACAAATTTATAATAAAATACCTTTGAAAAATTAAAAATAAGACCTTATATTTGCACCCGCATTCAAGAATAGGAAATGACTCGATAGCTCAGTCGGTAGAGCACATCACTTTTAATGATGGGGTCCTGGGTTCGAGCCCCAGTCGGGTCACAAAATTTGTGATTTTCAATTACTTTTATGAATCAATGACTCGATAGCTCAGTCGGTAGAGCACATCACTTTTAATGATGGGGTCCTGGGTTCGAGCCCCAGTCGGGTCACAAAAAAATAGAGACATTAGCTGAGGCCAACGTCTCTATTTTTTTTAGGCCACGTGGAGAAACGGTAGACTTGCCAGCTTGAGGGGCTGGTGCTCGCAAGGGCGTGCGGGTTCAAATCCCGCCGTGGTCACTTTTAAGTCAAAAACAAAATCCTAACTACTTTTTTATAAGTAATTAGGATTTTTTAGTTTAAAATCTGTGTTATTTTTTTATTTTAACTATTCGGTTTCTAAAAATCGTCTTTGTAGCAAAAGTAAAGAATGTAATTGTCCCGTATTTTACTACTTCCCTACTGTAGCTTTTTTCAAATCATCACCACCAGGAATTTTCATTTTATCAGTTAATGCAGAAATCTCACTTAAGTCGAAACTGCCTGTCAATGACATTAATACAGTTTCGTTTTCTTTGTTCGAACCTTCAATAAACATCAACAATTCCTTGACTTGCCCCTCGCTTGCTCCAGACTTAACCAATATTCGTACATTTTTCCCACTATCATTAGTACGCATCAATTCTTCTAAACCAATAGTTTTGATGTATTTATCAATTGTTAATTTCATCTCTGTTGAAACTCTAGTACTTGTGGTTGTAAACACTTTCAGGTTATCTAACTTTTTCATCAAGGCCAAATATTGTTGGGTTTCTTTGTCATTGGCATCTACTTTGACACTTCCCATCATTTGAAACATTTTCTTATTGACAATTATGGATGTTACATCGTCTTGTCCGTCATACTTATCGAAAGCTGATTGAGCAAAAAACATATTGGAAACCAAAATTAAAACCACCGTTGCTATACTTTTTTTCATTCTTTTCAGTTATTAGTTTTAATAAATATAAACACTGCAATTTAACAACAAAGCATGTGCCAATGCAATAAAATTCTAAAAATTTATACTTTTATTATAAGTTGGAACAACTTTTGAGGATAAAGATATAGTTAAAATTTAAAAACGCTGTTTTTAAGTAAGAAATAAAAACAAACAAATGAAATGAGCATAACCTAAAATTGGTCGCAAAAACCAATCGTGACGTGCGGCTCGAGCGGAGCGAACAGTCGAAGTAATTATATATGACCAATAAAAAACAATAAATATCCGCATATGAAAACATATTTAAAATATAGTATTGTACTTCTTTTATCTGCATTTCTTTTCCAAGGCTGTCAAGACCAAGATGATGTGGCTGTACCAGCAAATTTACAAATTAATGATTTTGTCTGGAAAGGATTAAATCAATTTTACTTATGGCAAGCTGATGTACCCAATTTATCTGACAATAAATTTGCAAATCAAACCGAACTAAATACTTTTTTACAAGGCTACTCTCAGCCTGAAAGTTTGTTTGAAAGTTTGCTCTATAAGCCAAGAAGTTTATTTCCAGCCGCTGAAGCTGTAGATAGATTCAGTTGGATCGTTGATGATTATTTGGAACTTGAAGGGCAATTGCAAGGAACCACTAATAATAATGGTGTTGAATTTGGCTTAAGCCGAAAGTCTCCCGGGTCTTCAGAACTAATCGGTTGGGTACGTTATATCATTCCAACATCTGATGCATCAACAAAAAACATTAAGCGGGGAGAGATTTTTTATGGTGTTAATGGAACTCAACTTACCGTAAATAATTATCAATCTTTATTATTTGGCTCAAACAATGATTACACCTTAAATATGGCGGATATCATCGGTGGCGCTTTTACGCCAAACGGAAAAACTGTCGCTCTTAAAAAAACAGTTTTGGACGAAAATCCAATTTTGGCAAATAAAGTAATCGTTGCTGGCTCACGTAAAATTGGTTATTTAATGTACAATGGTTTTTATTCTAGTTATGACAGAAAACTAAATGATGCTTTTGGAATTTTAAAATCAGAGGGGATTACTGATTTAGTTCTTGATTTAAGATATAACGGTGGTGGTTCGATTCTAACTTCAGTTAGATTAGCAAGTATGATTACAGGTGCATTTACAGGACAAGTTTTTGCTAAAGAACAATGGAATGCAAAAATACAATCTTACTATGACAACAATGAGCCTGAATCTTTGAAAAATTATTTTACTGACAAAATAGGAACCATACCAATCAACAGTGTCAATATGACCAAAATTTACATTCTTACATCGACAGGCACAGCTTCGGCAAGTGAATTAGTAATTAACGGATTGAAACCTTATATTACAGTAGTTCAAATTGGAGATAAAACTGTTGGGAAAAATGTGGGCTCTATTACTTTATATGATTCGCCCACTTTTGGCAAAGAAAAAAGAAATCGAAATCATCGTTATGCTATGCAACCCTTAGTTTTCAAAACAGCAAATAGTGCAGGATTTAGCGATTATCAAAATGGCTTATTCCCTACTTTTGAATTAAAAGAAACATTAGGTAATCTTGATGTTTTAGGCAGTCCAACTGAACCTTTACTACAACTCGCAATTGCAAAAATTACAGGAACTGGAAAAATGAAAGCATCCGTTTCGGGAATTCAATTTGACTATTTTAAAGACTCTAAATCTTTCAACAGTTTGCAAAATCAAATGTACCTTGAAAAAGCTCCCGAAGGTTTACTGAAAGCTTTGGAATAAAAAAGATCAGACTAATAAAAGGCTTTCATTATTGTGGAAGCCTTTTATTATGCTCTAAATCGTGTATTTACACCTATTTTAAATTAATTTCGGCTCTTTGAATTTGCAAGAAACTTAAATTTTGTAGATTTTTTGCATAATTTTTTTTAGATTATTCATTCATTTCGTCGTAACGTGCAGGAACTTGTGGGTCGTAAAGCGGACATTTAAATTCTTCTAAAGTATCGGCGAGTAGATTCATTGTTTTTCCTTCGGTTCCGTAGCAATCGATTTGAATACTTTGTGGCGTTGTTTTGATTTGAAAAGCTCCTTTGCCTTTGGTGTTTTTCCAACTGTTTTCATCTACTTTTTCCCAAGTTGAAAAAACTGAATTAATACGATTCAAGATTATTGGCACAGGAAGCAGTTCAAGACCTTCAACTTCTTGTTGTTCGATTAATGCTTCGTAAACCAAATGATGGTTAAGATAAATTCCGTCCTGATATTGCCAAAAAAGTAGTTCGTACATCATTAAAAAATTGAATGATTGAATGATTGAATGATTGAAAAATTTAACTTTTAAAAAAATTCACAAATCTTTAAATCTTTAAATCTTTAAATCTCTTAATACTCGAAAGTACCGTATTCGCTGGTGATAGTCAATTTTTTAGCATCGGCCGCTTCTACCCTACCCACGATTTGTGCATTGACATTGAATGATTTTGAAATGGCAATAATTTCCTGAGCAATAGCTTCTGGAACGTAAATTTCCATACGATGACCGCAGTTGAATACTTGGTACATTTCTTTCCAATCGGTTTTAGATTGCTCCTGAATGAGTTTAAATAATGGTGGAATCGGGAATAAATTGTCTTTTATAATGTGTAAATTATTAACGAAATGTAAAATTTTAGTTTGCGCTCCACCGCTGCAATGCACCATTCCATGGATTTCACTAGACGAATATTGGTCTAAAATTTTCTTGATAATTGGCGCGTAGGTTCTAGTTGGCGAAAGCACTAATTGCCCTGCATCGATTGGTGAATTTTCGACAGCATCGGTCAAATTTACCCGACCTGAATAAATCAATTCTTCTGGAACGGCAGCATCGTAACTTTCGGGATATTTAGTGGCCAAATATTTCCCAAAAACATCATGACGGGCAGATGTCAATCCGTTGCTTCCCATTCCGCCGTTATAACTTTTTTCATAACTAGCTTGACCGAAAGATTCTAATCCTACGATTACGTCGCCCGCTTTTATGTTGGCATTATCAATAACTTTAGAACGTTTCATTCGAGCTGTAACGGTTGAATCCACGATGATAGTTCGAACAATATCGCCCAAATCGGCAGTTTCTCCACCTGTGGAATGAATGGTCACACCAAAAGAAGCAAGTTCTTTAATGAGTTCTTCGGTTCCGTTGATGATGGCCGAAATGACTTCGGCGGGAATTAGGTTTTTATTTCTTCCTATTGTTGAAGAAAGTAGAATATTGTCGGTTGCTCCAACGCACAATAAATCATCGATATTCATAATCAAAGCGTCTTGTGCAATGCCTTTCCAAACTGAAATATCGCCCGTTTCTTTCCAATACATATACGCCAACGACGATTTTGTTCCAGCGCCATCGGCGTGCATTATAAGACAATAATCTTCATCATTTGTCAAATAATCGGGGACAATTTTGCAAAAAGCTTGCGGAAATAATCCTTTGTCGATGTTTTTTATGGCGTTGTGCACATCTTCTTTAGATGCGGAAACTCCTCTTTGTGCATAACGCTTGCTGGAATCTGAACTCATTGTATAACTGTGAAGTTTTGTTGTTTGTCCGCCTTAGGAGGATGGCGCAAATATAATTATTTTTTTGGTGTTTATGTAGCTTAATATGGGTTTTGAAAAGTTCTCTCTACTCAAAAATGCATGTCCAAAAGAAAATAGGCATTTTTACTATAAAACAAAAAAATATCGGGAGTTTAGCCCGATACTATTAAATTATGCTTATAGATAATCTATTGTTTTTGAAAAATTTAAAATTGTTAATGTTTGTCTTTTCCTCCACCTTTTTTTCCGTGACTTTTATCTCCTCCACCTTTGTTATCATGACCATTATTTTCGCTATTTTTATGGTTTCCGTTATTTTCGTGGTTGTTATCTCTATAGGCAATCGTTTGTTGTGGTCTGGAATATCCTTTATAATATTTTTGCTTGTGAATTTTGTATAAAGAATAGGGTCTTGTCCCGTGATAATCGTTTAACACTTTTATTTAAAAAGCTAAATCAGGACTATTTTTTTTGTAAGATACGATTAAATCTATTGAAAATGAAACTATTACAATAATATAACATGAGAATACGAAAGACTCTATAATTGTTATTAATTTCTTATTGCCATTCAATCAACGAAACCCCTACGCCCACTGTAGTTTGATGAGTATTGTAATCAATAAGCGAATTTCCATAGCCGTGAGTAAGCTGCAAGTAACCTTTAAGATTTCCTTTTATAGGATAGGACCATGAAAAGGAGGAACTACCTCTCATTTGCCCTTTGAAATTAAAATTATGACTTCCTTCAAAAGTATAAACACTTCTGTTTTTCGAATAAATTACAGTCAAATCCCCGTTACCAATATAGTTGGCAATATCTGGATTTTCTCTTAGGTCAGGAATTACATACCAAGGTCTGAAATAGATATTCCAATTTTCTCGTTCAAAACCTGCAAATAAAATTACTCTGTTCCAACTTCTGGTATTGGGTAAACTTTTGCCATTGGATTCATGATTAAACGAAGCTCCAATCATTCGGGTTTTAAAACCAAGAAAATTAAATTTTAATGGAAGATTAGGTATAATTTCAGGCTCATAATTGATCTCTCTAAACGGTCGCGATAGATCAGCATTGTAAATTTGCCAATGTGAAACTTGGGTATAAGCCACCCATAAATCTGCCTTTCCCCATAAAAAACTTTGGATAATTTTAGTTTTAAAACTCAATTGAAACTTTAATTCAATATTGTCATAATCTACGATTGGAGCTATATAATCAGGAGATTCATTACCAGAACTAGGTTTTTCGTTGACGTTATTAGACCAAACAAAAGGCAATATATATATTGATTTGTAGGGAGTTACCAAAAAAGTTCCTCTTGCAGATGTAGAGTCTAATTCCCAACGCGCTATCATCGATTTGAGTTCAACTTTATCGTTAAATAAAGTTTGAATTTGTGCAGTACAAGATGAAAAATAAAACACAAATAAAAAGAACAAAACAACTTTCTTGTGCAACTTCACCTCTTTAAAATTAATTAGATACAAAGTTAGCTGAGAATCGATGTTTTGAATTTACATAGTTATAAATGATTTTTATATAATTTACTGATGCTTATAATAAATAAAATAGCTTAATCTCTAAAATCAGAAGAAATTAAATCTAATCCTTTTTTGCTTTTATTTTGTAAGTAGCAATTCTCTGTATTTGGTCAAGGTCCAAATTTCGTCATCTACTAATAATTCTAGTTTATCACAGTGAGTTCTAATTTGTTCGAAATAGGGTTTAACTTTATTACAATAAGCTTCCGCCATTTCTTGCGCATTTGATAAATGATTAGCTATTTTTCTTTCGTTGGTCATGGCTTCCACTGTCGAATTGATTCCTTCGATATGTCCTGAAATTTCTCTTATAATTGTAATTTGTTCTTTGGCCAAGGCTTTAAATTCATCTCCAAAAATATCTTTCAGACCTTTCACATTTTCGATTAAAGTATTTTGATACCGAATAGCCGTCGGAATAACGTGATTGATAGAAAGATCACCAAAAACTCGGCCTTCGATTTGAATTTTCTTGGTATATTCCTCCAATTCAATTTCATAACGCGCTTCCATTTCAACGTGATTCAAGATTCCCATTTCTGAAAATAAATCCAAAGCTTGTTTTGAAACTCTAGCTTTCAAGGCTTCTGGAGTGGTCTTGAAGTTGCTCAAACCTCTTTTGGCAGCTTCTTTTTCCCATGCATCGCTGTAACCATCGCCTTCGAAAAGGATTTTTTTAGAAACTTTAATGTATTCTCTTAAAACATTAAAAATAGCTTCATCCTTTTTCAGCCCTTTGTTTTCAATCAAAGCATCTACTTCAATTTTGAAATCTTTCAATTGTTTAGCAACGATTGTATTTAAAGTCGTCATCGCATTCGAACAGTTTGCCGAAGAACCTACTGCTCTAAACTCGAATTTGTTTCCTGTAAAGGCAAATGGCGAAGTTCTATTTCTATCAGTATTATCCAAAATGACTTCAGGGATTTTCCCAACGACATTTAATTTTAAATCGGTTTTTTCTTCTGGCGATAATTTACCGTCGGTTACGCCTTCTAATTCAGCCAAAACTTTGGTCAATTGTTCTCCAATAAAGACCGAAATAATAGCTGGAGGTGCTTCATTGGCGCCCAATCTATGATCGTTACTAGCTGTTGCAATAGCAGCTCTCAACAAGGTCTCATAATCATTTACTGCTTTGATGGTATTAATAAAGAAAGCTAAAAACTGTAAATTACTCATTGGCGTTTTGCTTGGACTCAACAAATTTACACCAGTATCAGTAGCTAAAGACCAATTGTTGTGTTTTCCTGAACCGTTCACGCCTTTGAATGGTTTTTCGTGTAATAAAACTTTCAAGTGATGGCGTTCGGCCACTTTTTGCATCACATCCATCAACAAACAATTGTGATCGACAGCAAGGTTGGTTTCTTCGAAAATCGGTGCCAACTCAAATTGATTGGGTGCAACTTCATTATGACGCGTTTTTACCGGAATGCCAAGCAACGTACATTCTTGCTCTAAATCGCGCATATACGTCAAAGCACGAGTTGGAATGGAACCAAAATAATGATCGTCTAATTGCTGCCCTTTGGCAGAAGTGTGACCTAACAAAGTTCTTCCCGTCATTAAAATATCAGGGCGAGAATTGGCTAACGCACTGTCAACCAAAAAATATTCTTGTTCCCATCCTAGCGTTGCAGTAACTTTTTTTACATTTTTATCAAAATATTTACAAATTTCTGTAGCAGCTTCATCAATGGCTGACAAGGCTCTCAATAATGGAATTTTATTGTCTAATGCTTCTCCAGTGTAAGATATAAAAACCGTAGGAATGCAAAGAGTTGTACCGTAAATAAACGCGGGAGATGTTGGATCCCAAGCCGTATAACCTCTTGCTTCGAATGTGTTTCTGATACCACCGTTCGGAAAACTAGAAGCATCAGGTTCTTGTTGTACCAATTGTCCGCCACCAAATTTTTCGACCGGATCGCTACCATCATAGGAAGTTTCGAAAAAAGCATCATGTTTTTCGGCCGTAGTTCCTGTTAACGGCTGAAACCAATGTGTATAATGAGTTACACCTTTTGATAAAGCCCACTCTTTCATCCCCATAGCAATATAATCGGCTAGTTTTCTGTCTATTTTAGTACCATTTAAGACAGCACCTTGAACAGCTTTTAAAGCATCCGAAGTCAAATATTGCTTCATCGCTTTTTCATTAAAAACATTAGAACCAAAAATGGTTGATTTCCTATCCTTCTCCTCAAAATAGATTGGTTTTCTACAAGAAGCTTCATTTAAAGCTTGAAAACGTAAAGTTGCCATAATTGCGATAATTTTCAACAAAGGTAATTATTAATTTTAGCATATAAAAAATTTTAAATTTACAATATTACCCATCCAATTATAGGGTATTCATAAAAATAACAGCATATAAATTAATTTATACCCCTTTGTTTTATACTAACACTACTTTTAATTTATATTTGCATAATAATAAAACAACACTTAATTAATTTATATTGTTATGGCAAAAATTAAACTAGAGTACCTATGGTTGGACGGATACGAGCCAACTCAAAACCTTAGAAGCAAAACTAAAGTAGAAGAGCATGAAAATTTTCAAGGAACATTAGAAGAAATCGGAAATTGGTCTTTTGACGGTTCATCAACTAGACAAGCAGAAGGCGGTTCATCTGACTGTATGCTAGTTCCTGTTGCAATTTACCCAGACCCGACTCGTATAAACGGATATTTAGTAATGACTGAAGTTATGAATGCTGATGGAACTCCACACGCTTCAAATGGTAGAGCTACTATTGATGATGATGGTGATTTCTGGTTCGGTTTTGAACAAGAATATTTCATTATGGATACTAAAACTTTATTACCTCTTGGATTTCCGGTAGGAGGTTACCCAGCTCCACAAGGAATGTACTACTGTTCAGTAGGAGGAAAAAACACTCATGGAAGAAAATTAGTTGAAGAGCATGCTGATATTTGTATCGCTGCTGGTATTAACTTTGAAGGAATAAATCAAGAAGTAGCTTGTGGACAATGGGAATTCCAATTGTTTGCAAAAGGAGCTAAAAAAGCAGGAGACGAAATCTGGGTTGCTAGATATATCCTAGACCGTTTGACTGAAAAATACGGTTACTATATTGAATACCACCCAAAACCATTAGGAGATACTGACTGGAATGGATCAGGTATGCACGCTAACTTCTCTAACGAAATCTTAAGAACTTGTGGAGATAAAGCGGTTTATGACAAAATATGTGAGGCGTTCCGTCCGGTAACTGCTGAGCACATTGCGGTTTATGGAGCATACAACGACCAACGTTTGACTGGTAAACACGAAACTGCTTCTATTCACGATTTCTCTTATGGAGTATCTGATCGTGGATGCTCAATCCGTATTCCATTAATCGCTGTTCAAAAAGGATACAAAGGCTGGTTGGAAGATAGAAGGCCAGCATCTAATGGTGATCCATACAAAATTGCTGCAAGAATTATCAAAACTGTAAAATCAGCTTTGTAATTTTTGTCAAATTATAAGTAAAAAGTGCTTTCAGAAATGGAGGCACTTTTTTTTATTTTGCAAAATCACAATTGTTGTCTTTTTGTCAACGTCAAAAAGTATCTTTGCAGAATCAATAGTACAAAATTGCATAAAATATGACTGTCTGGATATTATTTATCGCTGCTATCTTAGTATTCCTAGCGCTTGATTTAGGAGTTTTTAATAAAAACCCACACATTATTAGCTCGAAAGAAGCCGGAAAATGGACCGCAATATTTGTAACAATATCGTTTCTGTTTTCAGTAGTTATTTATTGGTTGTACAACAATGCCTTCATTGCAAACACCGACGAATTAATACCAACAACCGCTGCAATAAAATATATTACTGGTTATTTAATTGAGTTATCTTTAAGTATCGATAATATATTTGTGATTGCTATCATCTTTTCTTCCTTCAAAATACCGCAAAAATACCAACACAGAGTATTATTTTGGGGAATATTAGGGGCTATTATCTTTAGAGGTTTACTGATTTATTTTGGAGTTTTACTCATCAATAAATTCAGTTGGACTACCTATATATTTGGCGCATTCTTGATTTTTACTGCTGCAAAAATGTTGTTTACTAAAGAAGAGGATGATTTTCAACCTAAAGATTCAATAATTTATAAGTTACTCGGAAAAATAATTCCGATTACGAAAACATTCGAAAACGAACATTTCTTTATAAAAATCGCCAGTAAAACTTTTGCAACACCCTTATTTGTAGCCCTAATTGTTATTGAGGTTATGGATGTAATTTTTGCATTGGATAGCGTTCCAGCAATTCTAGCCATTACATCCGACCCGTTTTTAGTATTTAGTTCCAATATTTTTGCCATTCTAGGTTTGCGTTCAATGTATTTCTTCTTGGCCAATATGCTAGAAAAATTCAGCTATTTAGAATACAGTTTAATTGCGATTTTGACCTTTGTTGGACTCAAAATGTTACTGCACGATTTATATGAATTGCGCGAGTGGGTTTCATTGGCATTCATTGCGTTATCGCTTACAATAGGAATACTAGTTTCATTGAAAATGAGCGAAGCTACTTCAACAAAATAACGTACAAAAAAAAGGAAACCTCTCGCTTTCCTTTTTTTATATAATTCAATTTTTATTAGAAATTAATCTTTTGAATTTGACTGTCATTAATTTTTATAGCGGCCATCACAGCATTATAGTTATTTGTATCGACCATAGAGGAAAAGCTTCCCGGCACAATCACAATTCTAAAAGTCTGATTATTCAAATACTGCGGAGTCAATGACAGATTATAATTCCCGCCAGCGTAAATAGTAAAATCTTCTTTACTAAAATCAAAATCATAATCTAATTCACCTTGAGTTAAAAAAAGTGTTCTAGGAATTGGTTGCCAAATTGGAGTACTAGAATTCAGCGTTCCAGACAATCTATAAATTAGAACAACATCTGAGGCATAAATATTGGGGGTAAGCTTTTGGTAAACAATATAACCATCGTTTGGATCATTAAAAAAATTGACGTTTTTAAGTTCAAAAACTTCTGCAATCGTATCATTATCCACATAATTTGAATCAGTAGTAACAGTACATCCTTGTAAACTAAACATTCCGATAACGGCTAAAAGTGTAATTATTTTTTTCATGATTTCTTATTTATTAATTGGTTCGAATTGGCTATTTCAAAAACCAAACCAAAAATTTATTTTTTTATTTAAATTAGTAAAAATAAATTGAATTATATTTGTTAGCAGGGCAGAAACCTAGTAAAAATCAGCTATGAGGTTTATAAAAAAAATTAAAAATACTTGTTTCCAATGCAATAATAAATGGCGATTGATGAAAGGCAAACTTAAATTATACATGATATTATTGGGTTGTAGACCCGCAGGACGATTCACAGAACAACATGATATTTTTTTTGGAATTGGCAAAAACTTAAAAGATTTGATTCCACAAATGAAAGCTTTTTGGCCTGAAGCCAAAGGAAAAATTCACATTGATACTTGGCGCGAAGTGACG
>CAMBHH010000036.1 GCA_945866505.1 Flavobacterium psychrophilum | reverse complement strand
TAAACGATTGTTAATAACTTCAACTAAAATCCTTTAACAAGGATTTTTTTTATTTTATAACTTTACATCAGAGTAAACAAGTAATTTTTAAAGCATTCGAAACGAGTGATAAACGAACTCTAGTTGAAAACACTAGGACTTCCAAAAAGCAACCAATTTAAAACCGCTTTTAATTACCTTTCAATACTAAATGAATACCAAAAAAAACATACTACAATTTGAATTCAAAGGATCAAAATATGCAAACAGCTCCGTTTGTAGAATTATTGGCAGTGCCTGCGGCTCTAGCCAAAAATCCTTTATTTGATATAATCGTTGAAGACAAAATCAACATTCAAAACTATTGCAATGCCTTAATTGCAAAAATTCTAGAACTCAAACAATCTCAATTTCCTGCATTTATAGATTATCAATTTAACCAGGTGAAGAACCCGGAAGTGTGGATATGTAAACTCGAAAAATTATTAGCCAATAATGAAGATTTTTTCAGTTCCAAAACAGCAATGAGTAGATACAATAAGTTGTACATTTTAATTGATAAAAAAAGAACAGAGCTGCAATCTTTAAGAGTAGTTGGCACAAAAATAAAAGCTACAAAAAGACAAATTAACGCAGATACTGATGAAAGGTATTTTTCCTTTTTTGAAGCAAAAAGCTATATAAATTCATTAGATAATTTTAACGACAAGATTATTTATTTAATGGATGAAATCTTTGAATACAACCAAGCGGATATTGTTTCTCTTAATAATAAGTTGCAACCTTACGACAAACAATGCAATCAATTAATTGAGCAATTACAAATAATGCGTAAGGTTAAAAACGATTTTGAAAAAGAAAATCAAGAAAAACAAGCTACTGAAAACAGTTCAAATATTCCATTTCAAAAAATCAAATTAAATGGTCCAACAAACATAATTACTAATGCTTTTAAACAAATGATGGTTGATGTGAAACCAAATGGCAAACCTTATATTCAAGGAAAAATCAAAGATATTAGTCAAATTATATGCCTAATATTTGATGATGAAAAAGGCGAACCGCTTTCACAAGCCACTGTTCAAACCTATCTTTCACCTAATCGCACCGACAAAGACCCTAATAATGACATCAAAGTTAGATTTTAGTCCGATTTTTCAAAAACACACAATTTGTAATACATATAATAATCAGCATCTTACAAACTATTTAGTCTTATCGGACTAAAAAGTACTTATCGGACTTTTTTTAATTTCTTCCATTTGCACCATAACAATTTAAAACTTTTAAAAATGGATGCAATTATCTTCACAAAAGACCAGTTCACAGATCTAATGAGCAAATTAGACACTATTCAAAGCCAAATCTCTATCAAGGCTGACCCAAAGAAAGAAACCTTTCTTGACAATCAAGAATTCCTTCTTCTGATGAAAATTTCAAAACGTACAGCGCAAACCTGGAGAGACGAAGGGAAAATTTCATTTAGTCAAGTTGGTAACAAAATCTACTACAAACTTTCTGATGTTGAAAAGCTCCTTACGGAGCATTACAACAAATCTTTCAAAGGAAGATAGTATGAGCAGCTGCAACGGAACTTGTGAGTTTTGCGATTGCAAAACTCACACAAACGAGAACCAACAACCTGTCACCCAGAGCCTGTCGAAGGGCAACTATTAACCATTAAATTAAAACTATGGTAACCATTTTCAAGAATTTCAACGAGGTTGTAGAACACAAAACAATTTCAACAATTTTAGAAGAAATCAAAACAGGAAAGTACAGACCGGGCATCATTTACTTGCGTAAATCACTTGCTGAAAACAAAACAGAAGCTTACAATAAAGCCAAAAAATCACTTCCAGCATTCACACCTTCGGGAAAGTTTGTTGGAGGTCGAAAATTGGAATTTCTAGCGAATTATTCAAATTGTATTATTCTGGACATCGACAAATTAAGTGCTGCCGATTTGCAAAATGCAAAGCATTTGGCCAATCAAAGTGAATTCACATTTGCCAGTTTCATAAGTCCATCTGGCAACGGATTAAAAATTCTAGTAAAAATCAATTCGGATAAAGCCAATCACAAAGAAGCATTTCTCTTGGTTCAAGCTCATTATGAGAGTATTTTAAAACTGGAAATAGACAAATCAGGCAAAGATGTAACAAGATTATGCTTTTATTCCTGGGATGAAAATTTATACCTAAACGAAAACGCTACAACCTTTGTCATATTGAGCGCAGTCGAAATGCCTTTAACTGAAGCACAACCTGAACCTAAATCCCAAAAGCTTGAACCAGTCGAAGACCAATATGCCATTTACAATCATTGCATAAAATTTACTGAAAAAAAAGTGCAATTCGTGAATGGTAGTCGCAACGTATTTGTACATCAACTAGCGTGTAACCTAAACAGAAAAGGAGTTGCTTTAAACGAAGCTTTGGGATATATTTTAACTGATTTTGGATATGACGAAAAAGAAGTAACCCAAGCAGTAAATAGTGCTTATGGAAATAGTCACGAGTTTGGTAAAAATGAGAAATATGAAGCTCCTAAAAACCCTACACCAAAAACACAAAAACCAACAAATATTATAGAGGATGAAGACGACGAAGACAAACCAAAACCAACTCAAATAGACCGTTTAGAGCTATTTTTATCAACAAGATATGTATTTCGTCATAATATGGTTTCGGGTAAGTTAGAGTTCCAATATTTCGGTAAAAAGAAGTGGAATGTAATGAATGATTTTATTGAAAATTCAATGCTTCGAGAATGTTTAAAAGGTCGAATTAAAACAAACTTATCTTCATTACGAAACTTGCTTTATTCTGATTTTTGTGTGCTGTTCAATCCATTTGAAGATTACTTTTTCAATTTACCTTCTTATGATGAAAAGACCGATTATATTACCGAATTAGCCAACACTATCACAACTACAAAACAAGACCTTTGGCAGCAATGTTTTAAAAAATGGTTGGTGGCTATGGTGGGTTGTGTTCTCGATGATAAAGTAATTAATCATACGGTTATTGTCTTTAGTGGCAAACAAGGACTAGGAAAAACAACTTGGGTGGAGAAACTCGTTCCGAAACCTTTAAAAGAATACCTATTTTCTGGAACCATAAACCCAAACAACAAAGATACTTTAGTGCAGCTTTCAGAATGTATGTTAATTAATTTAGACGAACTAGAAAACTTAAACCGTTCCGAAATTGGATCACTCAAAGAAATCATAACAAAAACCCAAATAAGAATGAGAAAAGCCTACGGACACAATAGCGAAACAATGCCCAGAAGGGCATCGTTTGCAGGTAGTGTTAATACAGCCCAATTCTTAAACGATAGTACAGGAAGCAGAAGGTTTCTTTGTTTTGAGTTGGAAGGCATAAAATACCAACACAATGTAGATATTAATATGGCTTTTTCACAAGCATTGTTTCTTTTCAAAAGTGGTTTTAGATATTGGTTCGACCAAGAAGAAATTAAGTCAATTACCGAGAATAACGAACAATACCAACTACACAGTCCAGAAGAAGAATTGCTTTTAACGTGGTTTGAACCTTGCGATAGAGAAAAGGCAAATGTTTTCCTAAATGCTTCGCAAATAGCAGCCAAACTGGCTGAAAAAGCTAAAATAAACATCACTGATGGCACAATTAACAAATTAGGCAAAGCATTAAAAAAACACAACTTCATTCGATTAAAAAAGAACGGAATAGCAGTATACGCTTTAATTGAAAACACTTGGGAAGACGTTGATAACAGAAACAAAGTGGTTGAAGAATAAACAACAAAAAATCATCAATTTTAAAGTGGAAAACTAGCGTTTCCACTTTTTTTGTTTTTACTGCTTTCATTTTCTTCAATTTACATCATTTTCACAGGGCAGGCAGGGTAACCAAAAAACACAAGAAACATTTTTTAATTTTTTTCTTCTCAAACAATCGGGTAATATCAGACCATAACAACGCAAATTAATAAAGTAGTCGTTCCGTTTTGCACTCAAACAGCCATATAAATCTGTTTTTTATTTTATAAAAAATTAAAATATCTTTTACTCCAAATTTGGTTACCCTCCTTGCCCTAAATTTATTTTCACTTTTTTTCATTTATTTTCATCCGTTTACGGTTTTCCTCAATATACATTCCATTGCTTTTTCGTAATATTGTAGAATGTAGGTTCAGATAAGTAGTACATTCTCTGAATAGCCTCCAGTTCAAATTATATTCCCAATTGTGTCGACAGTGTAGACACAATTGAAATAAAGCCAAGAAGTAAAATTACTCCCAAATAGCAATTATCTGAAGTAGATAAAGAGTCAGGGATTTTGGGGCAAGAACAACGTACAATTTTAAATCAAAAAAAAGTAAAGTAACCTTTAAAAAAATAAAATACATCAAAATATAATGTTTCAACAAACCTTCAAGAATATAGACGACATCCTGCACAAAGATGCTGGTTGCGGTAGCGAATTAGATTATGTAGAGCAAACCTCTTGGGTATTGTTCTTAAAATACCTCGACGATTTAGAAAAGGACAAAGAAACAGCAGCTCTTCTCTCAGGCAAAACATATACAAATATCATTGATTCAGAATTCCAATGGAGTGTTTGGGCTACCCCAAAAGACAACGAAGGCAAATTAGACCATCATAAAGCTTTGACAGGAGACGATCTTGCTGATTTTGTTAACATTAAATTATTTCCATATCTCAAAAAATTCAAAGCATCAGCTGACAGTGCCGACACCATTGAATATAAAGTAGGCGAGATTTTCTCGGAACTTAAAAACAGAATCCAAAGTGGTTATAACCTGCGGGAAGTAATCAACCATATTGACCAATTGCGTTTCCGTACCCACGCCGAAAAACACGAAATGAGCCATTTGTATGAATCTAAAATACAAAATATGGGAAATGCTGGGCGCAATGGTGGTGAATATTACACGCCTCGCCCTCTGATTTCTACTATAGTAAAAGTGGTAGCTCCAGAAATTGGCAATACCATTTATGACGGTGCTGTAGGTTCAGCAGGATTCTTGTGTGAAGCCTTTGAGTTTTTGAAACACAGTAAAAACCTGACGACTAAAGATACCGAAACCTTACAGAAAAAAACCTTTTACGGCAAAGAGAAAAAATCATTAGCCTATATCATTGGGACGATGAATATGATTTTTCACGGCATAGAAGCACCAAATATTTTACATACCAATACACTTGCCGAAAACATTGCCGATATTCAGGAAAAAGACCGTTACGACATTGTACTGGCTAATCCTCCTTTTGGCGGAAAAGAACGTGCCGAAGTACAACAAAACTTCCCAATAAAAACAGGAGAAACGGCTTCATTATTTATGCAGCATTTCGTGAAGATATTGAAAGCGGGTGGCAAAGCGGGTGTCGTAATAAAAAACACTTTTTTGAGTAATACTGACAATGCCTCTATAAGTTTGAGAAAGTTATTGTTAGAAAACTGCAACCTGCATACAGTTTTAGATTTGCCGGGCGGTACCTTTACGGGTGCAGGAGTAAAAACGGTAGTCTTGTTTTTTGAAAAAGGAAGTGCTACTAAAAAGGTCTGGTTTTATCAATTGAACCTAGACAGAAACTTAGGTAAAACCAATGCACTAAACGAAAAAGATTTAGCCGATTTTGTAAAACTGCAAAAAACAAAAGCAGAAAGCGAAAACTCTTGGTCTGTTGATATAAAAGACATTGACCCAACCACTTTTGACCTAAGTGCCAAAAATCCAAATAAAAAAGAAGAAGCGGCTTTACGAAAACCTTCTGAAATTTTAGACGAAATAAAAGCCTTGGATGAAGAAAGTGCTATGATTATAAACTCAATTTTGGAACTGATATAATTTATTACGATGGAAAAAGCGACTATAACTAAATTAAACAAAACATTTGAAGAATATGCTTATGAGCAAGATGGAGTAGAATATTGGCTGGCTCGTGAATTGCAACAATTGTTGGGTTATGCCGATTGGCGTAATTTTTTAAACGCAATTGAAAAAGCCAAAGAAAGTTGTAAAACCACTGGCGAAGCGGTTTTGGATCATTTCGTTGACGTCACCAAAATGATAGAATTAGGCAAAGGAGGACAACGAGAAGTAGAAGATATTATGCTTACCCGTTATGCCTGTTACCTGATTGCTCAAAATGGCGACCCTAAGAAAGAACAGATTGCCTTTGCACAAAGTTACTTTGCCATACAAACCCGTAAGCAAGAATTGCTCGAAGAGCGAATAAAGCTTATGGAACGCCTGCAAGCAAGAGAAAAACTAGCAGCAACCGAAACAGAACTCTCTAAAAATATTTACGAAAGAGGCGTTGACAATAAAGGATTTGCCATCATACGCAGCAAAGGCGATTGGGCTTTATTTGGAGGGTATAATACCAGTGCGATGAAACGCAAACTAAATATTGCCGAAAACAGACCTTTAGCCGATTTTCTACCCACAATTACAATCACGGCAAAACAATTAGCTACCGAAATCACGAACTTTAACGTACAAAAAAACAACCTGAAAGGGGAAACCAAAATAACAAACGAACACATAAAAAACAATAAAGACATAAGAGCTTTATTAGGTAAGAGCGGCATTAAGCCAGAACAATTGCCTGCCGAAGAAGACATTAAAAAATTGGAACGTAGAGTAAAAGCTGCCGATAAAGCAATTGAAAATAAAAAATTAAACCCGCCTAAAAAAAAATAATAACTAATATGAAACAAGGTTGGGAAATAAAAAAGTTGGGGGATGTTTGTGAATTATATCAACCCAAAACTATTTCATCAAAAGAAATGATTGATGATGGCGAATATCCTGTTTTTGGTGCAAATGGTATAATTGGCAAATACAATAAATACAATCACGAAGAGCCACAACTACTTATAACTTGCAGAGGTGCAACTTGTGGTTCAGTTAATATTTCAGAACCAAAATCTTGGATAAATGGAAATGCAATGGTTGTTAGATCGATTGATGATTCATTGAATCTAAAATTCATTGAATACTTTTTTCGTGGAGGAATAGATATTTCAAAAACAATAACTGGTGCAGCACAGCCTCAAATTACAAGGCAATCACTTTCGCCTGTTTTGATTTCTTTTCCTAAATCACTAACAGAACAACAAAGAATAGTAGCCATCTTAAATGAAGCCTTTGCTGCCATAGCAAAAGCAAAAGCTAATTCTCAACAAAACCTCAAAAACGCCAAGGAGCTTTTTGAAAGTTATTTGCAAAATGTGTTTGAGACTAAAGGAGAAGGCTGGGAAGAGAAAACCTTGGGGGAAATAGCAACTTTTAGAAATGGAATGAATTTTACAAAGAGCAGTAAAGGTGAAAAAATTAATATTGTCGGAGTAAAAGATTTTCAGAATAGTTTTTGGGTTCCATTTGAAACTCTAGAAACAGTGACTTTAGACGGTAAATTAAATGATATAGACTTATTAAATAAAGGAGATATTTTGGCTGTTCGATCTAATGGAAATCCTCAATTAATTGGTAGAACTCTTTTGGCAAGTGAAGTAGTTGGGAAAGTTTCTCATTCTGGTTTTACAATTAGAATAAGATTAAACACTAAAAATATTGACCCGATTTATCTGTGTAATTTTTTAAAGATTGCAAAAACAAGAAAAATACTTGTTGATGGAGGAAATGGAGTTGGTATAAAAAGTTTAAATCAAGGTTCACTTGCGGCATTATTAATTCCAATTCACTCTATAAAACAACAACAAGCCATTGTTCAAAAAATTGATGCCTTTTCAACTGAAACAAAAAAATTAGAAGCTATTTACCAACAGAAGCTAAATGATTTAGAGGAATTGAAAAAGAGTGTGTTGCAAAAGGCGTTTGCTGGAGAATTAAAGGAAAAATTAGTAACGGTATGATAAGACACAAAGAAATAGATATTGTTGCAGGAAGCCCTTTTGCCAATTGTCAATTAGACAGGCAAAAGTATGCTAATGTGTTAACTTCTATTGTCAATACCTATGCAGATGGTTTTGTTTTGGCAATCAATAACAAATGGGGAACAGGAAAAACCACTTTTGTAAAAATGTGGGAACAGGATTTAAAAGACAAAGAATACCAAACGGTTTACTTCAATGCTTGGGAAAATGACTTTGAAAACAATCCCTTGACCGCTTTGATGGGAGAATTAAAAACATTGACCAAGAAGACAACAGAACCGGAATTCAAAACCGTATTAAAAAATGCAGCGGTTTTATCAAAACATATTCTGCCAATGGTTGCTAAAGCAATTGCGGACAGATATATCGGCACAAAAGGAATTACAGAAGCAATTGAAAATATTACGAAAGGCGTAACCGATATTTTTGAAAACGAGGTCAATGAATATGCCGAAAAGAAGAAAGGTATTGCTGAATTCAGAAAAAGTCTTTCAAAATTTATTGCAGATACCAATAACGGTAAACCCTTAATTTTTATAGTAGATGAATTAGACCGTTGCCGTCCTGATTATGCAGTGGCTATCCTGGAACAAATCAAACATTTCTTTTCAGTGCCTAATATTGTTTTTGTGTTATCTATAGACAAAGAACAATTGGGTAATGCTGTTCGTGGTGTTTATGGTAGCGAACAGATTGATTCCGAGGAATATTTAAGACGTTTTATTGATGTGGAATATTCCATTCCGGAACCTGAAGCAGAAAAGTATTGTAATTATCTGTATAATTACTTTGGGTTTGACGAGTTTTTTAAATCTGATTTCAGAAGGAAACATCAAGAGTTAAATTATGACGGTACAGAATTTATTAAAATCTCAAAAATTCTATTTAAAAATTCAACCATTTCATTACGCCAACAGGAAAAAATATTTGCTCACGCTCGTTTAGTTTTAAGATCATTTCCGGAAAATAATTATGTGTTTCCAAGTGTATTTCTTTTGATGATTTATATTAAAATTATTGACAATGATTTATACGACAAGATTAGACTAAAGGAATTGAGCATTAAAGAATTACAGGAAGAATTCTTTAATATCATAAAATTCAAGATTACTGATGAAGATGGAAGAGAATTAATATTTCTAGAAGCCTATTTAGTTCATTATTACAATAACTATAATTCAACATATTACAATAAAAATAAGCTTTATGATAAAGCGGATATTAATGAAAAAAATAAATTACTAATCACTTCATTAACAGATAAAACCCCTGAGCATTCAGAGTTTTTAAGTGTCCTTGAAAATATTTCAAGAAGATATAACGGTGGTGATTTGGATATTGGGTATTTGCTAAAGAAAATTGATTTAACAGAAGCTATTAAATTTTAAAAAAAGTAAAGAGTATTTTCTTTAATTCAAATATATTTTCTAAAATAATAAAACGGAATAATTCTTTATATAACAAGTTGTAAACACAAATTATATTGAGCAAAAACTGTTAGAAAAAGAATAAATGCTTTATGAAAAATTCATATAAAAACAATAAAACTCTGAATTTCAATAATATATATTAATTATGAATGAAGCCGAAACAAGAGCAGAATTAATAGACCCAAAGCTAAAAGCGTGTGGTTGGGGTGTTATTGAAGGATCTAAAATCCTTAGGGAATACAACATTACCGCAGGTAAAATACAAACTGGAGGTACAAGAGGCAAGAAAACAATTGCCGACTATATTTTGGTTTACAAAGGGATTAAGCTTGCTGTTGTGGAAGCTAAAAGTGATAATTTAGGTGTTGGTGAAGGCGTGGCACAAGCCAAACAATATGCCGAAAAATTAAAACTGGAAACAACCTATTCCAGCAACGGAAATGAAATTTATAGCATCTGTATGAAAACGGGTGCCGAAGGTTTGGTAGAAAATTACCTTACTCCTGATGAATTATGGAACAAAACATTTGCCGTTCAAAATGAGTGGAGAGAAAAATTCGCTTCCGTTCCCTTTGAAGACAAAGGAGGTTCTTGGCAATTGCGCTATTATCAGGAAATTGCTGTAAAAAACACCTTGGAAGCACTGGCTAATAATGAGCAACGCATTTTATTGACATTAGCCACGGGAACAGGAAAAACAGCCATTGCTTTTCAAATTGCTTGGAAATTATTCCAAACCCGTTGGAACTTAAAACGTGATGGAAGTCGCAGACCTAGAATATTGTTTTTAGCAGATAGAAATATACTAGCGGATCAGGCATTCAACTCTTTTTCTGCTTTTCCGGAAGATGCCTTGGTACGAATTAACCCAAAAGAAATAAGTAAAAAAGGAAGTGTACCCACTAACGGAAGTATTTTCTTTACCATCTTTCAAACCTTTATGAGTGGCTCGGATGCCGAGGGAAATCCAGTACCATATTTTGGTGCATATCCTCCAGATTATTTTGATTTCATTATCATTGATGAATGTCATCGTGGTGGAGCCAACAATGAAGGGAATTGGAGAGGTATTTTAGATTATTTTTCTCCTGCGGTACAATTAGGATTAACGGCTACACCAAAACGAAAAGACAATGTAGATACCTATAAATATTTTGGCGAACCAGTTTATATTTATTCTCTCAAAGAAGGCATAAACGATGGTTTCCTGACACCTTTTAAGGTAAAACGTATTAAGACTACCCTCGATGATTATATCTACACCAGTGATGATAATATAATTGAAGGGGAAATTGAAGAAGGAAAACGCTATGAGGAAAAAGATTTCAATAAAATCATAGAAATAAAAGAACGAGAAGCAAAACGGGTAAAGATTTATATGGATGAATCCAATCAAAAAGAGAAAGCAATCATATTTTGTGCTACCCAAGACCACGCTGCCGCCGTTCGGGATTTAGTCAATCAATACAAGACTTCCAAAGACCCAAATTATTGTGTTCGGGTTACTGCCAATGATGGGGAAATTGGAGAACAATTTTTAAGAGAATTTCAGGATAATGAAAAAACAATTCCAACCATCCTGACCACTTCTCAAAAACTCTCTACTGGAGTTGATGCTCGAAACATTAGAAATATCGTTTTGATGCGCCCGGTAAATTCAATGATTGAGTTTAAACAAATCGTGGGTAGAGGAACCCGATTATTTGACGGCAAAGAGTTTTTCACCATTTACGATTTTGTAGATGCATACCACCACTTTGCTGACCCAGAATGGGACGGAGAACCTATTGAAGAAGAAGTGTGTCCGAATTGTGGACAATCCCCTTGCGGATGTGATAAACCAATACCTAAGCCTTGCACAATTTGTGGACAACAACCTTGTATTTGTGTAAATGAACCATCACCTCCTTGTATTAAATGCGGGCAAAGTCCTTGTGTTTGTAAAAAGAAAGTAAAGGTTAAATTGAAAGACGGCAAAGAACGAGAAATCCAACATATGATTTCCACTTCATTCTGGAGTGCCGATGGAACACCTATTTCATCAGAAGAGTTTATGCAAAACTTATTTGGTTCACTTCCTGATTTTTTCAAAAGTGAAGAAGAATTGCGAACCCTTTGGAGCAACCCATTAACCCGAAAAACATTACTGGAGAAATTAGACGAAGCAGGTTTTGGAAAAGACGAATTAGCCACACTTCAAACCCTTATTGATGCTGAAAAGAGCGATATTTTTGATGTTCTGGAATATGTATTCAATAGTGATATAAAGCCAATTACAAGAGAAGAAAGAGTGGCAGCAGCACAAGCGACCATCTTTGTACTGCTCAACGACAAACAAAAAGAGTTCATAGAATTTGTTTTAAGCAAATACATTGAAACAGGTGTCGAAGAACTGGACCAGGAGAAACTGCCAATCTTGCTTACCAACAAATACCAGTCTTTCGAAGATGCAGGAGCACAATTAGGTGATTTATCGAAAGTGAGAGAACTATTTATAGATTTTCAGAAACACTTATACCAAAGAGGAACGGCGTAGTTATTAGAAAAGTATGTAGTTTAAAAATGAAGAAGAGTCTGATGTAATAACCCAATAATTAGTTGCAATATAAAATAGTACCTTTTAAAATGAGAAATTCTAAATTATTAAGTTTAGTAAATCAACTTAATATAAATCCTAATTCTAAAAATATAATCAGGTATTCTATAAGTGACAATGTTGATTTTGCACATATTTGGATTGATGATAATTTTTATAAGCATCGCCCAAAAACTTTTTTTTTGATTAAAAATAATGAAGAATTTGTTGGGATAGTATTTGATATGGTAACAGATTTACATTGGACAATAAAGCCAAAACATCGTAAAAAAGGGTATCTAACTAAAGCTTTAAAAGAAGTAATTCTTCCATATATTTTTCTGAACCTAGAAAGAGATGAACAAATAATATCAATTGATGAAAGTGAAATAGGTAGAAAAAATTATATTAATTCTTCAAACCTTGCTAAATCAGTCGGTTTTGAAGAAATTGACGCAAATAAATTTATTTTAAAATTTGAAGATTTTGATAATTCACATAATAAATTGAAATTCAAATATGAGGGATTATCAAAGAATGAAATTGAAAATCTTAAAAAAGAACTTCAAAACGTAGCAATGAAAGCGTATCGTTTAAATTCAAAAATAGAAATGGCGTTTGGAAAAGAAGTAGATTATTATAAGTCGCCATCTTTGAGTGATATTAGTAATTCAATAGCTGCATTTAAAATGGTCATTGAAGATATTGAAATAGATTATTTAATGGAAAGTGAAGATTAATATTGGGAAACAAAATAGTCATTACCTCATTCAGCTGCGCAAAATCCTCGTTTAGTCCAAGTATTCCTAAACTCACTGTCACCCTGAGCGTAGACGAAGGGTTTGTTTGCTTCATAGCCTGCCCTGAGTTTATCGAATGGGTTAATCACTATAAATATAGAATACTCTTTCAATAATAGTATTTCATCCTAAAGCATTAACCCGCAAATTAATGAAGTATTATGTATTGGCAATTAAATAAAATTACTACTTTTACCGTCTTGAAATTTACAAACTTCATATTGTCAATTATTTTTCTGCTGCTTTCTTGTTTGCCTTGTGCAGATATGGAGCACGATACTTCATATAACAAAGTGACAATCAGCAATGAATCCAATCATACACACGACAATGATTCTTGTTCTCCTTTGTGCATCTGCAACTGTTGTGGTTGCCAAAGTTTCGTTTACAATGCCATTTACCATTATAATTTCGTTTCTGTCAAAACCATAATTGACAAAAAAGTACCAGAATACAAATCAATTCTTGCTTCCAATTTCTTCGGAAGTATTTGGCAACCACCTCAAATAGCATAATGATGCCCGTCCTGATAACCATCAGGATTCGGGTTAGAAAGTTGTGATCGTATCACAAATAATGGCAAGTATTCTATTTGCTAATTTCTAATTCATTATTATATTTTCAATGTTAGACAAAATCATACAATTTAGTATAAAGAACAAATTCGTTATACTCTTATTTACCCTTGTGCTTATAGCTTGGGGAAGCTATTCCATTAAAAATTTACCACTGGATGCCTTGCCAGATATTACCAACAATCAAGTACAAATTATTACTACTGCTCCAACATTGGCAAGTCAGGAAGTAGAACAATTAATTACCTATCCACTCGAACAAGCTGTAAAAACTATTCCAAAAGTAATCGAATTGAGAAGTATCTCTCGCTTCGGCTTATCAGTAGTTACGGTTGTTTTTCAAGACGATGTAGATATTTATTGGGCGAGGGAGCAAATATTTCAACGCCTTGACCAAGCCAAAGAAAATATCCCGGCTTATGCAGGTTCACCAGAGTTAGGGCCCATTTCTACAGGTCTTGGCGAAATTTATCAATACGATGTATATGCCAAAAAAGGCTATGAAGATAAATACGATGCAGTAAAATTACGAACCATTCAAGATTGGATTATCATTCCACAATTACAAGGTGTTGAAGGTGTTGCCGAAGTAAGTACTTGGGGTGGAAAATTAAAACAATACGAAGTGGCTATTAATCCTAACAAGCTGAATAGTTTAGGAGTTACCATTACTGATATTTTTGAGGCGCTTGAAAAAAACAATCAAAATACCGGTGGTGCTTATATTGAAAAAGACCAATATTCTTATTTCATTCGTGGCGTTGGTATGGCAACGGGTGTCAAAGATTTAGAGAATGTGGTGGTTAGTACTAAAAGTGGTTCACCCATTTTAGTTCGAAATGTAGCCGAAGTACGAGAGGGTGTATCCTTGCGCTACGGTGCTTCCACCAAAGATGGTAAAGGCGAAATAGTTTGTGGAATGGCACTGATGCTCAAAGGCGAAAATTCAAATGCCGTAACGGAAAGGGTAAAAGAAAAAATGATTCAAATCAACAAAAGCTTGCCCGAAGGTGTTGTCGCCGAAGCCTTTATTGATAGAGGTAAATTAGTGAATAATGCCATTGGAACTGTAACCAAAAATCTACTTGAAGGAGCCTTAATCGTAATTTTTGTATTGATCCTATTTCTAGGAAATCTACGTGCGGGATTAATTGTTGCGTCCGTGATTCCGCTGTCGATGCTTTTTGCCGTAATTCTAATGAATTATTTTGGAGTAAGCGGAAATCTAATGAGTTTAGGGGCAATCGATTTTGGAATTATTGTCGATGGTGCTGTAATTATTGTCGAAGCCACAATGCACCATTTACAAAAACTCAAAAAAGATAAAATAACACAGCACGAAATGGATGTTGAAGTTCAAAAATCAGCTTCAAAAATTATGAGTAGTGCGGCTTTTGGAACTATAATTATTCTTATAGTGTATCTTCCAATCCTTGCTTTGGTGGGAACAGAAGGAAAAATGTTCAAACCGATGGCTATGACTGTAGGCTTTGCCATAGTTGGTGCTTTTTTACTCTCATTGACCTATGTGCCAGTAATGAGTACCTTATTTCTGTCGAAAAAAACACAACATAAAGTAAATATTAGTGATAAAATGATGTCGTTTATTTATTCTAAATATTCTCGTTTGTTAAATAAAGCGTTGCAATTCAAAAAAACAGTTTTAAGTATCGCTGTGGGTATATTTGTATTGGCACTTGTAGTTTTCCAAAATATGGGCGGTGAATTCATCCCCACTATCGAAGAAGGAGATATAGCCATTAATGCTACTATTATGACAGGAAGTTCGCTTTCGCAAATGATAAAAACAACCACGGAATATGAAAAAATTCTAAAGGCAAAATTCCCTGAAATAAAAACTATTGTAACCAAAATTGGAAGTGGTGAAATTCCAACAGACCCTATGCCTATTGAAAGTGGCGATATGATTATTGTGCTGAAAGATAAAAGCGAATGGACGGGTGATTATGACAATTGGGAAGATTTAGGCAATGCAATGAAGGCAGCAATGGAAGCCATTCCGGGGGCTAATATTGAAGTTTCGCAACCTATCCAAATGCGTTTCAACGAATTAATGACAGGTAGCCGAAGCGATATCGCTATAAAAATATTCGGGGATGATTTAGAAATTTTGGATGCCAAAGCAAACGAATTAATTTCGAAAGTAAAAAACATCGAGGGTATTGGCGATTTAAAAGCCGATAAAGTAACTGGTTTACCGCAAATTACGGTAAAATACGATTATGATAAAATTGCCTTGTATGGGTTGAATATTACGGACATCAACCAAATCATTCGTTCCTCATTTGCAGGAGAAAGTGCAGGTAAAATCTATGAAGATAGCAAACGATTTGATGTTGTCGTTCGAATGGACGCTGCCAATAGAGCAGACATTACCGATGTAAGTAATTTATTTATCCCGTTACCAAACGGGCAACAAGTACCACTGTCACAAGTGGCAAGCGTAACATTTGAACAAGGCCCTGTGCAGGTTTCTCGTGAAGATGGCAAACGTAGAATTACCGTTGGATTAAACGTTCGTGGTAGAGACATCAAAAGTGTTGTAGAAGAAATTCAACAAAAATTAGACAAAGATTTAAAACTTCCGGCAGGCTATTATGTGACCTATGGCGGTCAATTTGAAAACTTGATTGAAGCTACCAAAAGACTATCGGTAGCCTTACCCATAGCATTAGGATTAATAGTGATCTTGTTATTTTTTACGTTCAGTAGCATCAAACAAGCAGGATTAATATTTACAGCCATTCCGCTATCTGCCATTGGTGGTGTTTTTGCGCTCTGGATGCGAGGAATGCCGTTTAGTATTTCGGCAGGAATTGGATTTATAGCCTTATTCGGAATTGCAGTATTAAACGGAATTGTATTGATTTCCTATTTCAACCAACTCAAAGCGGAAGGTGTTTTAGACCCATTACAACGGGTGATACAAGGAACAAAAGTGAGACTTCGTCCCGTTTTAATGACTGCTGCTGTAGCCTCATTTGGGTTTTTACCGATGGCATTATCTACTAGCGGTGGTGCCGAAGTGCAAAAACCATTAGCAACAGTAGTTATTGGGGGTTTATTATCAGCCACATTGCTAACATTAATCGTTTTGCCAATTCTGTATTTAATATTTGAAAAGGGGATTAAAAGAAGAAAAAAAATGACAACACCCATAGCCACAATAATTGTTTTATTGATTAGTAGTGCTTCTTTTGCTCAAAATAGCCAGCCTATTTCATTACAAAAAGCAATAGAAATGGCAAAAACCAACAACATCGATTTGAAAATTGCTGATAAGGAAATTGAAAAACAAACGGTGCTGAAAAAGACGGCATTCCAAGCCGATCCTTTGCAGGTAGAATATCAGGGTGGACAAATCAATAGTGTAGATTATGATAATAATGTATCCGTGCAGCAATATTTTCCCATTGGTAGCATTACAAAAGCCAACCGACAATTGCAAGAAGAATTGGTAAAACTAGCCGAAAAACGAAAAGCCTTATCCGAATATGAAATTGAAAAAGCGGTAACTATCGCCTACTATCAATATTTGTATGGTGTTTCTATCCAAAAACTGAATACGGATTTGTTGGCCATTTATTCGAAATTCCTGAAAAATGCGGAGCTTCGTTTTGAAACTGGCGAAAGCGGAAAAATAGAAGTAATTAGTGCCAAAGCGAAGTCAAAAGAAATTGAAACACAGCAAGCGCAACTCGAATTTGATTTGGCTATTTATCAAAAGCAATTACAGTTTTTTGTTCAAACCGAAGAAAATATTGTGCCCGATAGTACAACGCCAATGCAGTTTTCGATGCAATCAAATGAAAACCAGTTAAATGCAGAAACGTTGGTAACCGATTATTATACACAGCAAATTTCGGTGTATCAAAAAGAAGCCAATACTTTTAAAGCCTTGCGAACACCAAAATTAGGATTGGGTTATTTTGGACAAACCATCGATACCAAATCTTATTTTCAAGGATTTACGGCAGGTTTACAAATCCCTTTATTTGGTGGTGTCAATACGGCCAAAGCCAAAGCATCTGCCATAAGCATTTCGCAATCACAATTAGAATTAGACAAAAATAAATTGGCTTTGAAATTGCAAATGCAGGAATTGAAAAATAATTTCGATAAACAACAAAAAGCTTTAGACTATTATCAAAAAGAAGGTTTGCAGTATGCAGAACAGATTATTACTACGGCTCAAAAAAGTTATGCAAACGGCGATATGAGTTATTGGTCGTACATCAGTTTTTTAAACCAAGCCATCGACATCAAAAAACAAAATGCAGAAGCTACAAATGCCTATAATCAAAGTGCTATTCAATTGCAATTCCCATCCATTTCTAACAACTAAAATTTCTTAAAATGAAAAATATATTTTTAAAACAAAATAACAAACTTGGTTATTTCTTCAACCTCTTTATGCTGTTTTCAATTTTCTTTACTCTAAATTCTTGTGCCGACAAAAAAACCGAAGAAGCCCACGAAGAAGAAAAATCAGAAAACGAAGTAGCATTAACCGCTGTACAATTCAAAACAGTTGGTATTGAAACAGGTTCTGTAGAAAACAGGAATCTCAATTTAGTAATAAAAGCCAATGGATATACAACAGTTCCACCACAAAACAGGGCAAACATTTCTACCTTAATTGGCGGAACGGTTAAAGATATTTTTGTTTTGGAAGGCACGTTTGTAAACAAAGGAAAAGTATTGGCAACCATTCAAAATTTGGAAGTAGTTGAAATGCAGGAAGATTATAATTCGGCTGTTGCCAATATCGAATACCTGCAATTAGAATACAATCGCCAAAAAACATTAAGCGATCAAGATGTAAATCCTAGAAAAGTGCTACAGGAAGTAAAAGCAAAATTAGCGGTTGAAAGAGCAAGAGCAAAAGCAGCAAAAAACAAATTACAAGCCTTGAATATGAGTACAAGCGGTTCTAGTCTAGTGCCAATTGTTGCACCAATATCGGGTTATGTTGGAAAAATCAGTATTGCTAAAGGGGCATTTGCCGAAACGGGAACAACCCTTTTTGAAGTGGTGGATAACAGTCAGATGCACTTGGATTTGAATGTGTATGAAAAAGATTTAGGGTCAATTTCTGTGGGGCAAACAATTGACTTTATTTTAACAAACCAAGGAAACAAATCCATTAAAGGAACAATATTTGGTATCAATAAATCATTTTCAAACGAAAGTAAAACCGTGGCGGTTCACGCCAAAATTAATCCAGCTGATTCCAAAGATTTAATTTCTGGGATGTATGTTTCTGCCAATATAAATATTAAAAACACAACCGTTCCTGCCGTACCCAAAGATGCTGTAGTTAAAAATGGGGATAAATACTTTGTGTATATTCAGGAAGAACACGAAGAAAAAACCACAGCTAAAAAAGCAGAAGCACACGAACACAAAGAAGGCGAAGCACATTCCGAAGAAGCTGTTGGCGAGGAAGAAGGACACAATGAAGTTCATTTCAAAGCAATAGAAGTTATACCAGGAACAACTGATTTAGGTTATACCGAAGTGAAATTTGTTGAAGCAATTCCTACTGATGCAAAAATTGTAATTAATGGGGCATTTTATTTACTTTCTGCTATGAAAGGTGGTGGAGAACACGAACATTAATAATTGAAAAATGAAGCACAAACATAAATACGATGCAAACGGCAAACAGCTTTGTTGCACACTCGAAGAAAAAATAAATCAAGAAACTGATATTGACATCAGTTGTTGTGCTGTTGACTCTAAATCGGAACATTCTGATGATGACGGACACGATCACGACCATTCCCAAAAAAGCGAAAGCACCCTTAGAATGTTCGTTCCGGCAATCATAAGTTTTACATTATTACTTATTGCCATTGGTTTTGACAACTATTTTCCACAAACTTGGTTTACAGCTTGGGTACGTATTGCTTGGTATGCGGTTGCCTACTTACCTGTTGGTTTTCCTGTGCTAAAAGAGGCTTTTGAAAGCATTCGCAATGGCGAAATATTTTCAGAATTTCTATTAATGGGTATCGCAACTATTGGAGCATTTGCCATTGGTGAATATCCAGAAGGTGTTGCCGTGATGCTGTTTTATGCAGTTGGCGAAGTATTTCAAACATTGGCAGTTCAAAGGGCAAAAAAGAACATCAAATTATTATTGGATCAAAGACCGGATGAAGCAACAGTAATGAATGGAGAAAAGGCGACTGTAAAAAAAGCTTCCGAAATATCCATTGGAGAAATCATTCAATTAAAACCTGGAGAAAAACTGGCACTGGACGGAAAGTTAATTTCTGACACCGCTTCGTTCAACACGGCAGCTCTAACAGGAGAAAGCAACCCCGACACAAAACAAAAAGACGAAACCGTTCTTGCCGGAATGATAAACCTGAATACAGTTGTTTTGGTCGAAGTAACAACAGCTTATTCAGATAGTAAGCTCTCAAAAATCTTGGAAATGGTGCAAGATGCCACAGCCAAAAAAGCACCAACCGAATTATTTATCAGAAAATTTGCCAAAATATACACGCCAGCAGTAGTGTTTGCGGCTATTGCCATTTGTATCATACCTATTGCTTTTGTCGATAATTATGTTTTCAGCGATTGGTTGTACAGAGCATTAATCTTTTTGGTTATTTCCTGTCCTTGTGCATTGGTAATCTCCATTCCGTTAGGATATTTTGGTGGAATTGGTGCAGCAAGTAAAAATGGAATTCTGGTCAAAGGATCTAATTTTCTGGATATAATGGCAACCATTCAAGTGGTCGTTATGGATAAAACAGGAACACTGACCAAAGGTGTTTTCAAAGTTCAAAAAGTGGTTGCTGTGGATATTTCCGAAGCTGATTTAGTAAAATTTACGGCTGCATTAGAAACCAAATCGACTCACCCCGTTGGAACAGCTATTATTGAATATGCAAAAGGAACAGAGAAAAATGCAACCGTTACCGGAGTCGAAGAAATTGCAGGACACGGATTAAAAGGCAAAGTAGATGGAAACGAAATCTTGGCAGGAAATGTAAAACTGATGAAGAAATTCAATATCAGTTATGATGCCGAAATCGACAATACACCTTTCACGATTATCGTTATTGCCATCAATCAAAAATATTCTGGCTATTTTCTAATTGCAGACGAAATAAAAGAAGATGCCAAACAAGCTATCGAAAGTTTACATAGAATAAATGTAAAAACAGTGATGCTTTCGGGAGATAAACAAGCCGTTGTTGATGCTGTCTCCAAAGAGTTAAATATTGATCAAGCCTATGGCGATTTATTGCCTGAAAATAAGGTAGAGAAAGTAGAAGAACTCAAATCTGAAAACTTAAAAATTGCTTTTGTTGGCGATGGTGTAAACGATGCACCAGTAGTTGCCCTTGCCGATGCAGGAATTGCAATGGGTGGTTTAGGCAGTGATGCCACTATTGAAACGGCAGATATTGTAATTCAAAACGACCAGCCTTATAAAATTTTCACAGCAATAAACATCGGTAAAAAAACCAAACAAATTGTCTATCAAAACATTGGTTTAGCGTTTGCAGTAAAAGCTATTGTTTTGGTACTCGGAGCAGGAGGATTAGCCACAATGTGGGAAGCCGTTTTTGCCGATGTTGGGGTAGCATTATTAGCAATATTAAATGCAGTTAGAATACAACGAATGAAGTTTTAAAGTTAATTATATATTTTAGAAAAGACGTTTGTTTTAAAAGGCAGATGTCTTTTTGTTTTCTTAATCATTATCTCATTCAGCTGCACAAAACTTTCGTTTAGTCCAAGTATTCCTAACCTCAAGTATTTGTTTGCTTCATTTCACTAATTACGTTTTCACTAGCGAGAATGTCTTTTTTCGTTCGGTTGTAAAAAGGACGTTTTACATTTCAGAAGGCACTCCTTTGCCAACGCTCCAAAAAAAATTACTGGCACGGTTTTTAGAAAAAACACGTACGCTTCGCAACTCGCGCCAGTAATTTTTTTCCCCAAGCTGTGTTACATAATTGAGTATTATAGTTCATTACAAAGCTTTTATATTGTTTTTTTGGTTTTTGCAATGAAGCTATAATAT
>CAMBHH010000035.1 GCA_945866505.1 Flavobacterium psychrophilum | reverse complement strand
GCCGCCATAGAATAACCAGCGCCCTGCTGTACCATACTCACACTCATTCGAACTGTTGAAGTAAATACAAGATTGGTTGGATTCCCTATTTGCGTATTGGTAAAATCAATTAAATAACTACCCGATGTGCCTAATTGTCTTCTTACTCCTCCTAAAGTTTCTAAATTTGTACCATTTATGGTAACAACAGCTGTAGGGTCAGTTATCAACACATACCCAAAATAAGGTAAAACAGTGGTATTATTATAAGCTAAGAATCTTTTAGTTTCTACTCTAAAGGAACCTGCACAAGCATTAATAGGAGGTAAACAAGACATATCTACCTCACAGGATTGAGCAGTACCAGAATACACCACTATATTTTTATTCGCAGAAAGCGTAGTGGCTGTATAGGCCGTAGCAGCATTTCCGTGAAAAATATTTTGATAACTACCTGCTGTTGCTAATGTGTACGTTGTTGTTCCAGTAACTGTTCCTGCGACACTATAAGTTGTTGCTGTAACTGTGGTATTGTCCTCAGTTGCAATAAAAAGTGTCTGCTCAGGACGATTTGCACCAGTTCCAGCAGTACCACTCCCTCTAACTACTAAATAATTTTTACCTAAAACTCGATTGGGCGGTATTTGATCAAAAACACCATCTCCACATCCGCCAGGAGCATCTCTCCAAGATCCAGAATTCATAACCACTGGTTTTGTGGCTGTAATCAAGGTGCCTATAGGTGTTTGAAAAAGATAGGATTGTCCTGCTTGTAGAGTAACCAAAGCTGTTCCATTTTTGGAAACCACTGTATTATTGTTAATTGCCATAACCGAATAAACCGGTTGAGGCAGGGCACCAGCACCAATAGCCGTAAGGCCTGAAAAATTAGCTCTATAATATCCAACTCTAAACGATGTGCCAGAACCCTCGTTTCCATAACTTGCTAAAGCAGCATTCCCTTTTATAGTAACGGGGTTACCTCCACCAAACTGATCACTTTCTATATTTCGTATTGATACTGCAATTGGCGATGCACTTGTAAAAATTAATCCTCTATCGTTATATATAGTATTAACGGCATTTGCTGGAAGAGAATTAACAACACCAGTAGGCCTGTAGACCGCTGGAGCATTGGAAGTGACGCTCATAGTAGTAACCGCTGTTCCATTACTCTTAGTTACAGTAACACTAATTGTTCCTGCACTAACCGTTGAAACAATAAACTCATTCGCTGCAGACGAATAATCCCAAGGTGCTGGTGCTATATAATGTTTGGTTGCATACTGACCGAAAGTATTTAAACTAACTAGAAATAAAAATAAAAATAAGCCCAGCTTCTTCATTTTTGGAATAAAAAGCGAATTGAAACTTTCCGACATAAATTTTGTAGTTATACTATTCATACTAAATTGATTGGTTCAGGGATATTAAAAATTTTTTAATTTTATGTATTTAAAATGTTTTTATTACTATTTCGTTAATGTAGTCCTCTATTCGTTCATTTTGTAAATAAATTAAGGGCAATTACATTAAAAAATTAGTGTAAGTAAACACAAATGAATATGCCATTTGCTATCCTTACATTAATGTTTGTTTCAACTATTTTGATTCACAGCACATTCTAATGTAATTTAATAATGTATTTTAATCACTTACAAAAATAATAACAACCAACCTTCTAATCATAAAGTCATTAACTTATTCGATTAAAATCCATTTTTATCGATTAAATACACGTTTATGACTCAAAATTACCTTAGAATCGACTGGAAAAACCTTATGCATCATTATAATGTTAAAATACCTTGTTAAAAACCAAATTAAATTAGTAGACCTTTAACATTTTTAATTTAGTTGTGAAAAGAAGTTACAACATAACTTTTATCTACCACAATTGACTCACTTCGTTTTTAATAAACGCCAATGCAGCGCTACTTGGTGCTGTTTTTTCAAATAAGTCATTCAAAATTACTTCACGCAATTGATTGGCATCTGCCGCTTTTTCGCTTTTGGTTGCCAACCGAATCATTTGGATCGTGGCATTTTTAGCAGTTGTGGTAATTGCCCAACATTCAGCTGAAATGTAAATTTGTTGGGTTAAATTATGTTCAAATTCTTGCTCTACTTGAGCAATTACATAATTAGCATATTCATTTTTATCTTCTGAAATAGGAGTAATTCTGACCAACAATTGGCTAGGATTTATACGTTCCATTAATAAAGTCATTCGTTCATAAGCCTGCAAGCGAAGAGGTAAAGTATCTTTTCGATTGTCTTTTTGTAACAACCATCTTCTTGTATTTTGTTGGTCTTTAAAGTAGGAATCAAATAAATAGTAAGCAACTCCTCCGGTAATTAGGGAAGGAAGGCTGTAAGCCAATATTTCAATAATTTTTGCTGAATCCATTGATGTTGTAGATTTTTTTTAAAATTTTCTAAGCAAACGCAAATTAACGAATAAACCAATAAACTTATATTACATTTGGTGAAATTTTACAATAAATGGAATCGTACATCCTAATTTTGCTTTGCCTAGCGGCTTTTGTCGCGGGATTTATTGATGCAATCGTTGGCGGAGGAGGATTGATTCAAACTCCCGTTGGGTTAATTCTGCTACCCAATCTTCCCGTTGCTACCGTTATTGGAAGTCTGAAAGTACCCGCTTTTAGTGGCACATCCTTTGCCGCTTATCAATATTTGAAAAAAGTGGATATGAATTGGAAATTACTCGCCATAATGATGATTTTGGCATTTCCATCGGCATTTTTGGGTTCAACTTTGTTAACTTATGTGAGTAATGATTTTATGAAGCCTTTATTACTGATTGTGCTTTCGTTACTTTTAGTTTATACTTATGCTAAGAAAAATTTTGGACAACATATTGTAAAAACTCATTCTGCTAGAACTCACATTTTATATGCTGTTCTTATCAGTTTTGTAGTTGGTTTTTATGACGGATTCATTGGACCCGGAACAGGAAGTTTCTTAGTTTTGGCCTTTATTGCTTTGATGGGATTTGATTTTTTACACGCTTCCGCTAATGCTAAAATGGTCAATTTAGCGACCAACTTTGGTTCTATTTGTTTGTTTATGCTGAAAGGCAAAATTATTTGGGCTATCGCTATTCCGATGGCATTTAGCAATGCTTTTGGTGGTTGGCTGGGCGCAAAATTAGCCATCAATAAAGGTAATAAATTTATCCGAATCTTCTTTTTGGTAGTTGTTATCGGTACCTTGATTCGGTTTGCCTATGATGTTTTTTTTAAATAGATTCTATAAAAAAAAAACTCCTAATTTTGAATTAAGAGTTTATTCGCAAAAAGAAAACTTTATTTCTTTATAATTTTATCCAAAACAGCTTTTTCAGGATAATTGATCACCTCAAGATTTATTGCTTGGTTTTTCACAGTTTTGCCTTCAATCACATAGCGTTTTCCAGTTCCGACCGGAATATTGCTTTTATCAAAATCAACATCTCCATATTTTAAACAGTTTTTGATATCAATGGTGTCTATCCATTTTTCTGCTAATATTTGAGAGGCTTCATCTGAATAATAAAAAGGTTTGTTTCTTAAATCATTCAAAACTCTGGCATTAGGGAAATAATTACAACGGGTGTCTTTTCCGCTGAAGATGGCCGCAACAACAAACAATCCCATAATTAATCCTACCAAATAGTATGCAAAACGATGTGCAAATTTCATAATTCAATTTTCGGGCAAAGATAAAAGAAAGTTACGTTAAAAAACGATTAAATTTATATCGCTGTTAGGTAAATCAAACCAATCTCCAATTGCTTTGTTGGTGAGTATTCCGTGATACAAATAGACTCCATTTTTTAATCCATTATTGCATCGAATAGCACTTTCGATTCCACCATCTTCGGCGATTTGTAGTAAATAAGGTGTGATAATATTGCTAATAGAGAGTGATGCCGTTTTAGAATATCGAGAAGGAATATTGGGCACACAGTAGTGCAAAACGTTATTCTTGACAAAGGTTGGTTTCTCATGTGAAGTCACTTCTGAAGTTTCAAAACAACCTCCTGTATCAATGCTCACATCTACTATCACAGCACCTTTTTTCATATGTTCGACCATAGTTTCTGTTACGATAACTGGGCATCGATCCTTACCACGCATCGCTCCGATTGCCACATCGCATCTTCTCAAGGCTTTCAATAGAGATTTGGGTTGAATGGTAGAAGTAAAAATTCGTTGGTTTAAATTGTTTTGCAAACGGCGTAGTTTTCGTATTGAATTGTCAAAAACTTTCACATTGGCACCTAATCCAATGGCGGTTTTTGCGGCAAACTCACCAACGGTTCCTGCACCAAGAATCACAACATCAGTAGGAGGAACGCCAGTAATATTGCCAAATAATAATCCTTTTCCGAATTCATTAGTAATCATTAATTCCGCTGCGATTAAAATAGAGGCAGTTCCTGCAATTTCGCTCAAAGACTTCACGGCAGGATAGGAGCCATCTTCGTCTTTGATGTATTCAAGAGCTAGTGCGGTTATTTTTTTCTTTGCCAAAGCTTCGAAATACGTTTTCTTCCTTGTTTTGATTTGAATAGCTGAAATAATTATCGAATTTGCATGCATCATTTCAATTTCGGCTAAACTCACTGGTTCGACTTTCAATAACATCGGACAGTTAAATACTTTCCTGGTGTCGTTTGTAATTTCGGCACCGGCATTGGCATATTCTTTATCCGAATAACTCGAACTTTCTCCCGCTCCAGCTTCAATCATTACGCGATGTCCTTGATACGTCAACGAATTTACCGCGTCAGGGGTAAGGCAAATGCGACGTTCCTGATAGCTGGTCTCTTTGGGAATCCCAATAAAGAGTTCGCTTTTATGTCGTGCTATTTCAAGTTTTTCTTCTTGAGGTAATAACTGTTGCTTGGTGAATGGAGATATTGCCATTGTGTAGTATAAATTAGAGGTACAATTTACATAAAAAGTTTAAAATGAAACTGTATTGATAGATTTAAATTAACTTTAAGTGTCTTTTTCCATCGGGCAGTGGGACGATTGTAATCACTGTATGCGAATCGGGAATAAGGTTTGGGATTTTTTCGGCCCATTCGATAAAGCACCAATTGCCAGAATAAAAGTACTCATCTGCTCCCATATCTAAAGCTTCTGTTTCAATTTTTAATCTATAAAAATCAAAATGGTAAACTAATTGATTGTTAGTAGTTTGATATTCATTAACTAAAGAAAAAGTTGGACTACTTGTTGCGCCGTATACACCAAGAGTTGCAGCTAAAGCTTTAATCAAAGTGGTTTTTCCAACGCCCATTTCTCCGTGAAAAAGTATTACTTTATTTGGATTTTGAGCTACAATTTGCTGGGCAACTTCATTAATTTCATCTAATGAAAAAGTGATTTCCATTCTATATAAGTTTGTTGTTTGTTGTTTAGCGTTTATGGTTTAGTTTAACAACAACCGAGCGTCAGCGAGCTGGTGAAGGAAACTATAAACTATAAACTAAAAACCGGTCTATTTCGGATTAAAAATCAAAAACGGAATAATCATTTCTTCTAATGAAATTCCGCCATGTTGATATGTATTTTTATAATAACTCACATAATGATTGTAGTTGTTCACATAAGCCAAAAACAGATCATTTTTTGCAAAAATATAAGAACTGCTCATATTTATGGTAGGTAAACCAATATTTTTTGGATCTTTTACAGCATAAACATCTTTTTGCTCATAAGTCAAACTGCGTCCTGTTTTGTAGCGTAAATTCAGGCTAGTGTTTTTATCTCCAATGACTTTCGAAGGATTTTTTACATTTATTGTTCCATGGTCGGTGGTCAAAATCAATTTGAAACCGAGTTTTTGTGCTTGCTGAATAATATCCAAAAGCGGGGAGTTCTTAAACCAACTTAATGTCAAGGAACGATAAGCTTTGTCGTCTGAGGCGAGTTCTTTAACCACATCCATTTCGGTTTTGGCATGCGAAAGCATGTCGACAAAATTGTAAACTACAGTAACTAAATCGTTGTTTTTTAATGATTTGAAGTTTTCAACCAACTTTTTTCCGCCAGCCAGATTGGTGATTTTAAAATAATCCTGCTTGATGTTCAACCCCAATTTTTTGAGTTGAGCAGTCAAAAATTCGGCTTCAAATAAGTTTTTGCCGCCTTCTTCGGGATCGTTTTTCCAATATTGTGGAAACTGTTTTTCCATTTCCAGTGGTGTCAATCCGGAGAAAATAGCGTTTCGGGCATATTGTGTCGCTGTTGGTAAAATGGCGTAATACGGTACTTCTTTTTCTAACTTATAATGATTTCCTACCACGTTTTCAAAAACTTTCCATTGGTCGTAACGTAAATTATCAATCACGACAAACAAAATAGGCTTATCCTTTTTGACGATTTCAGGAACCACCAGTTCTCGGAACAACGTTTGGGATTGTATGGGCTTATCTGCCTTTGGACTGAACCAATCTTCATAATTGCGCTCGATGAATTTCCCAAATTGCGAATTGGCTTCTGCTTTTTGCGATTCCAATATTTCTATCATTCCTTGGTCGTCGATGTTTTCGAGTTCGAGTTCCCAAAAAATCAATTTTTTGTACAATTCAACCCATTCTTCGTAAGAATTGACCATTGCCATTTCCATCGAAATTTTGCGGAATTCTTTCTGATAATCCAAAGTTGTTTTTTGCGAAATCAATCTCGAATGATCCAAATTCTTTTTCAAACTCAACAAAATCTGGTTCGGATTGACTGGTTTTATCAAGTAATCGGCAATCTTAGAGCCAATGGCTTCCTCCATAATGTACTCTTCTTCGCTCTTGGTAATCATAATCATCGGGATAGACGATTTTTTTTCCTTCATTTCCGAAAGAGTTTCCAAGCCACTCATTCCAGGCATATTTTCGTCCAGAAAAACAACATCAAAATTTTCGTTCTCAAAAATATCAATCGCATCACGGCCGTTATTGCAAGTGGTAACACTGTAATTTTTCTTTTCTAGAAATAAAATATGTGGTTTTAGGTAGTCAATTTCGTCATCGACCCAAAGTATTTTTATCTTGTCCATAATTGTAATTAAAAAGTGTTTAAAAGTACACATTTAATACGCCAAATTAGCTTTTTTATTATCGTAAGTTGCCAATAAAGTGATAATTTAATATTTTTTTAAGGTATTGGAATGAAAAGGACTTTTGGTTTTTATCAAGACACACGAATGTCATTCAGTTAAGGATTAAAGGACTAGGAAGATAGAAATAAAAATTAGAAAAATTTGAAATTTACCTTATGAAAAGAAGCGTTGGAAGGCCTTTAATTAAGTTCGGATAATTCACAAAATTTTTTTAAGATAGGGCTTATTATTAGTAACTTTTTTTACGTAAATTCGTCAATTAGAGGAATAGATAATTTCAAATAAAAACAGACATGATTAAACTTATTGCAAGAGAAAAAATAATAGAAAACGTAAAAGCATCAAATCGGTATAATCAACTTGGCACACTTTTAAACGCTATTGAATTAATCATATTACCTCAGGAAACAACAGATTTTATCGATCAAGAAATCGAGCAATTGAATGCTGTTTCAAATGAAGATAGATTTTTTGGGAAAGCAGTTAAAGAAAAAGAAAATAAAATTGTAAAATTTTTGGAGAAAAAACACAAAATCGTACCAAAGAAATACTACCAAACACTTTGGATGGTTCTTGGTATGTCTGCATTTGGAGTGCCTATGGGAGTTGCATTTGGCTTAATGATGGGAAATCTTGGACTTTTGGGAATTGGTTTGCCAATAGGTATGGGAGTCGGGATTGGTGTTGGTACTTATTTAGACAAAAGAGCATTAAATGAAGGAAGACAATTAGATGTAGACCTTAAATATTAATACAATAAATAATAGTTAATTCGCAAATTATGAAATCGCCACTGACAACTAGTTTGTTGCAAACAAACCCCAACAAGTAAAACGGCGACACGAGCGTTAGCTAACTGGCGAAGCATACCATATATTACCGCTTAAAAATCAAAATTTAATTATATGAAAAACTTGAAAATGACTTTAGTACTACTGTGCTTTGCACTTTTTTCGCAAGCACAAAACAAAAAAATCATAGGCGTTTGGTGGAACCAAGAAAAAACAAGCAGGGTTGAAGTTTATGAGGAAAATAGCAAAATTTTCGGTAAGATTGTCTGGTTAGAAGACAACAAAAACAAAGACGGTAGTACTCCTAGAACAGACTACAATAACCCTAAAATCGAGTTGCAAAAGAATAAGCTTATCGGAACACGCATTTTAAAAAACCTGCGATGGGATGCTGAAGACATCGAATGGAGCAAAGGCGAAATTTACGACCCCAAAACTGGTAAAACCTATAGCTGTTATGCTGTGCTGCAAGATGATGGTAAATTGTACATTAAAGGATATGTTTTAGGTATGCCGTTCATTGGTAAAAGTACCTTATGGACAAGGTATCAATAAATTTTTAGTGTTAGTTTTTATTGACTTTTTGATGCTAGTTCAGGATAATACCTCAGTCAAATATTTTTTGTTCCTATTCAAATTATAAAATAGAAACCACAAAAAAGTTGTAATGCAATAATAGCGCTAATTGAATCGTGCTATCGAATGCAAAAACTTATTTTTTTTTCCTGCTGCCCAACTTTCTCCTTCTTTTAGGATTTGTTTGTCAGTCTTTGGCTTACTTAAAACTAAAATCATTTATAGCAAAAGCGGTTGACAACCGAGAATCACTACCTCAAAGTCGGAGACTTTGCGGAGCGGGTTTGGCAAAAAAAAAAAACGAGTAAAGTTTTTTTTGTTTTTTTAATTCTTTCTTTTATATTTGTTTTTATTATATAGGTTTTCGGTGCTAAATCCCATACTAAAAATAGCGCCAGCATTACTAGTAAGCCCGAAAAAAAGGTGTTTCAAATAAATTAAGTATACAAATGATAAATAAATTGAACATCTATAGAAGTGTTTTTTGTTGTATTCTTTTCATTACAACATCCCATTTAGTTGCACAGCAAAAGGAGGCAAGTAGTTACCAATCAAAAGTTCAGAATGAAAAAAGTATTCCTGTAAGATGGGAATCATTTGTAAGGGCAGAAACTGACCGGACATTTACTAACTATACAAAGTTAGGAGCTTTCGGTAAATTCTATCATATTCGTTCTGTTACCCCAATAGACAAACAAGATGTTGTTCGTCTGAACCGTGACACTCGTTACTCCATAGGTATCTTTGATCTAAACAATCCACTTACTGTCTCACTACCTAATGCAGACAAGAGGTACATTGCCATGCAGGTGATCAATCAGGATGAATATACCAAGTCGGTAGAATACGATTCAAAATCCTATACATTTACAAAAGAAAGTGTTGGTACACGTTACGTTTGTCTGATTGTTCGTATTCTGGTTAACGGTGATGATGAAAAAGACAATCAGATTGTCACTGAAATCCAAAACAAAATAACTGCTACTCAAAGTTCTATAGGAACATTTGAAATCCCGAATTGGGATCAACCTTCACTGGATAAACTCAGGGGGGCAATTAAAGTTATTGCGTCGACAATTACCGATACAAAAAAGTGCTTTGGAGATGTTGATGAAGTGGATCCAATAGCGCATTTTTTAGGTGCTGCTGTAGGTTGGGGAGGAAATCCACCTCATGCGGCCATTTACATCAATGTGAATCCCGAAATAAACGACGGTAAGACCCCTTATATTTTAACTTTAAAGGATGTTCCAGTTAATGGCTTTTGGTCTATAAGTATGTATAACAAGGCAGGGTATTTTGAACCTAATTCTTCCAATGCGTACTCATTCAATAGTTTAACTGCTAACAAAAATGGAGACGGCAGCATTACGATGCATTTTGGTGGAGACCCAAAACAAGTAAATTACCTGCCTATTTCTGACGGATGGAACTATACGGTTAGACTTTATCGTGCAAAAGAGCAACTCCTCAATGGTGCTTGGATATTCCCGAGTCCTTTAAAAGTTAATTAATCTTTACTAATATTCAAAAACTAAAATTATGAAAACAAAAACAACAATATCTTTAGCAATTGCTATGGTGTTCATTATCACTTCCTGTGGTAATAAATCTGAAAAATCAGCTAATCTCAATGAATCAAAAGAGACTAAAGCTGCTGTTAACGTTCTTAATGATGGTGCAAAAGCTAAGTCGTTGCGTGTTGAAAACTTGCATCTTACACGGTTCATCGAAATCTTTTTAGCAACCCCCGATCCTAAAACTGGGAAAATGGTCGCACCTTGTTATAATACTATGTTCACACCTGTTGGTATTCCAGCGTCCAAAGACACTGCCCCTCAGGAACTAGTCGAAGGGCTCGACTTTGAAAAAATGAAACAAGAATATGGAATAAAAGGGGCATCGTTGAACGGGCCAAAGCTTTGGACACCTGATTATACCGATATTGAGATGGGAGAGGTGAGAGACTTCAATGGTATTAAAGCTGCTTGGGTTGCTCAACTTAATATGGGTGACAATGCCGGTGGTGTTTCACAAACCAAACCCTACAAGTCAGTGACTATAGCTCGGAAAAGCGAGTTGGGTTGGAAAAAAGGTACCTCTGTCGTTCTTCTTGACGATACAGATGGCAATACTTACATCCTAAAAGGATTCCAACTTGGACTAAAACCACAATTTACCTACGATCAATTTGTTGCCGCAGGGCAAAGCAACTATAAAAAACTACCGGTAGGCTGGAAGTTACGGGTTAAGACACTGGATAAGGATTTAATCGAGACACCAGAAAATGGAATTGCAAGTATCATGGCTGATGAGTTCTTTAATGTATTTGATAAAACTGGACCGGGAATGAGCAATTATAAGCCATAGCATAACTTTTCTTGATTGTCTGCAAAATAGCCTGAAAGAAACTGCAAGAGTTTTAATCTGCAGTACGCTATTTTTCAAGATAATTTCCCAAAACCATATTAAACAACCTCGTTTATCCCGAATTGTCGAGATTTAACGAGGTTTTTTTTGATTTGTAGCTCAAAATGGAAAGATTTATAACTTTTAAAAAAGTACGTCGCTACACAATATCTACGACTTTGAGGATGTGTTTGCCAATCTGTGACTGATGTTAAAATAAAATCAGTTAAAAATCAAAATTACAACCCTAAAGTCGGAAACTTTGACAATTAGGAGAATTTGAAAGGCATACCATAAATGAGGCGTATTTCTAGTTTTAAAATAGTAAAAAATAGGGGTCAAAACATGGGACGGGACATAAGACGGGACATCTTTTATTTTACTCCCTATCAAAGCCCGGTCAAAGCCCCATATACTACCCATATAGAGTAGGAAAACTATTAGTGTCAATTGTCCCGCTTTTAGACCTTTTTTCAGTCAATTCCCAGACAAAGAAAAAGTGCATGTAAATAGAAGACAATGACCAAAAAAAGACTCAAATCTATACCCACACGAATCTTCGATTTAAACCAATAGATTAATAAGCAACCTTCATATTGGACTTATATAATCGAATGCTTAAATTTTCATACCCTCATAGATTTCCTTATATTTGTTCCTCAAAACAAATCAATACTGTGAGCGAAATCAATAAATTGAAGATATTCAATGACCCGATTTACGGGTTTATTACCATACCCAACGCCTTAATTTACGATTTAATCCAGCATCCTTACTTTCAGAGATTGCGGCGAATTTCCCAAATGGGTTTGTCGTATTTAGTTTATCCTGGGGCCAATCATACTCGTTTTCATCACGCGTTAGGTTGCATGCACTTAATGCAAAAAGCGGTCGAAACCCTTCGTTTCAAAGGAATTTCTATTTCGTCGGAAGAAGAAAACGCCCTATACATTGCCATTTTGTTGCATGACATTGGTCATGGACCTTTTTCGCATGCAATGGAAAGTAGCATTGTCGAAGATGTGCATCACGAAGCCATTTCACTGTTGTTTATGCAGCAATTGAACACGGAATTTAATGGGCAATTAAGTTTGGCCATCCAAATATTTAAAGGTGATTATCATCGTAAATTTATGCTGCAACTCATTTCGAGTCAGCTGGATATGGATCGAATGGATTACTTGAAACGCGATAGTTTTTATTCGGGAGTAGCCGAAGGAAATGTCAATTCCGAACGATTAATTCAGATGATGAATGTCGTTGATGATGTATTGGTAATTGAAGAGAAAGGCATTTATTCGGTAGAGAAATTCCTGATGTCCAGACGATTGATGTATTGGCAAGCCTATTTGCATAAAACCAGTTTGGCAGCCGAATTAATTTTAACTAAAGTTTTAAAACGTGCCAAAGAATTGACTCAAAAAGGAATTATTCTTCCTTGTAGCGAACCGTTGAAGTTCTTTATGCAACACAAAATTACAATGGAAACTTTCGACAGCGAAACCTTGGATTTATTTTCTCAATTGGATGATTTTGATATTATTAGCGCATTGAAATCTTGGCAAAAACAAGACGATTTTATATTATCTTCTTTAAGTAAAATGATTATTAACAGAGATTTATTGAAAATTAAATTGAGCGAAGAAAAAGTTCCTATCGAAGCATTACACGATTTAAAAGAACGATTCGCAGTGGAAAATAATATCACATTAGTAGAATCAGGTTATTTTATTTTCAAAGGTAAAATTAAAAACCAAGCCTATAGCAAAGAGGCAGAACCCATTCGGATTTTGAAAAAAGACCGTACAATCGAAGATGTAGTTGATGCTTCTGATCAATTGAATCTTAAGTCATTATCTAAATTTGTAACCAAATATTATCTTTGCTTTCCAAAACAACTTGTTTAAAAACCTATATTTGAAATCTATTTTTTATATTTTTGTCGAGATGAAACAAACCAGTACATTTTTTTTGAATATTACGAGAACGTTAAATAAAGAGTTCCATCTTATTTCAATAAAGAATACAATCAGATAAGATGAAATTTACAGCAGAACAAATAGCAGGCGTTTTGGGCGGAGAAGTGATTGGTAATCCAAATGCTGAAGTTTATAAATTGTCAAAAATTGAAGAAGCTTCAGAAGGATCGATTAGTTTTTTGGCAAACCCTAAATACTTACATTTTATTTATTCGACTCAAGCTACCATAACTATTGTAAATAATACCTTCGTTCAGGAAGGAGAATTAACTACCACTTTGATAAAAGTTGAAGACGCTTATTTGTCTTTCACTAAATTATTGGAGTTTTATGATCAAACTAAAAAGGGAAAAAAGATAGGAATAGAACAACCCTCATTTATCGCAGAAAGTGTAAATTATGGTATAAATTTGTATTTAGGAAGTTTTTGTTATATCGAAAACAATGTAGTTTTGGGTGATGATGTAAAAATTTATCCAAATTGTTTTATTGGCGAAAATGTAAAAATCGGCAATAATGTTACTATTTTTGCCGGCGCTAAAATTCATTCGGAAACAATTATAGGAAATAATTGTGTGATTTATTCTGGCGCAGTCATAGGAGCCGATGGATTTGGTTTTGCTCCAAATGAGGAAGGAACTTATACTAAAATTCCTCAAATAGGAAATGTAATCATCGAAGATAATGTCGATATTGGGGCAAACACTACGATTGATAAAGCCACAATGGGTTCAACAATTATAAGAAAAGGAGTGAAACTCGACAATCAAATCCAGATTGGGCACAATGTGGAAATAGGAGAGAATACGGTGATTGCTGCTCAAACAGGAATTGCAGGTTCTACAAAAATTGGCAAAAGCGGAATGATTGGAGGTCAAGTAGGTATTGTAGGACATCTCACAATTGGCAATAATGTACGTATCCAAGCGCAATCAGGCGTAGCTCGCAATGTAAAGGATGACGAAATTTTACAAGGAAGTCCCACATTTGGGTACAATGATTTTAGTAAATCGTATGTTCATTTCAAGAATTTGCCAAAAATTGTAGCAGAATTAGAAGAATTAAAAAAAGAAATATTAAATAAAAAAAATGCAAACAATGGTTAAACAAAAGACTATCAAAACAGAAATTTCACTAACCGGAGTTGGATTACACACAGGAAAAGAAGTGACGATGACTTTTAAACCTGCTCCAATCAATAATGGTTTTACTTTCGTTCGAAAGGATTTAGAGGGACAACCTGTTATTGAAGCTGATGCCAATTATGTTGTAAATACACAAAGAGGAACTAATTTAGAAAAATTAGGAGTTAAAATTCAAACTCCCGAGCACGTTTTGGCAGCCTTAGTAGGTTGCGATTTAGATAATATTATCATAGAATTAGACGCCTCAGAACTTCCAATTATGGATGGTTCTTCTAAATATTTTGTTGAAGCTATTGAAAAAGCTGGTGTTCAAGATCAAGAAGCCAAAAGAAACGTATATGTTGTAAAAGAAATTATTTCGTTTACCGATGAAGAATCAGGTAGCGAAATTATGATTATGCCAAATGATAGCTATAGCGTAACAGCAATGGTTGATTTTGGAACCAAAGTATTAGGCACTCAAAATGCAACGATGAAGTCCATTGCGGCGTTTAAAACTGAAATAGCCAATTCTAGAACCTTTAGTTTCCTTCATGAATTAGAATTTTTATTAGAAGAGGGATTAATAAAAGGAGGAGATTTGAATAATGCGATTGTTTATGTAGATAAAGAAATTTCTGCAAAAACAATGAATAATCTAAAAATTGCGTTTGGAAAAGAGGAACTAACTGTTAAGCCCAATGGCATTTTAGATAATTTAACACTGCATTATCCAAACGAAGCCGCTAGACACAAACTTCTTGACGTAGTAGGCGATTTATCACTAATAGGAACAAGAATTCAAGGAAAAGTAATAGCTAATAAACCTGGTCATTTTGTCAATACTCAGTTTGCCAAAAAGATTGCAAAAATCATAAAAATTGAACAGAGAAATTATGTCCCTGTATATGATTTGAATCAAGAACCTTTGATGGACATTCACAAAATAATGTCAGTTCTTCCGCACAGACCTCCGTTTTTATTTTTGGATAGAATTTTAGAAATGTCTGAAAGCCATATTGTTGGATTGAAAAATGTGACAATGAACGAAAGTTTCTTTGTAGGTCATTTTCCTGGAGCTCCAGTAATGCCTGGCGTTATTATAGTGGAAGCTATGGCTCAAACAGGAGGAATTTTGGTATTAAGTACAGTTCCAGATCCAGAAAATTATTTGACTTATTTTATGAAAATCGATAATGTCAAATTTAAACATAAGGTGCTTCCAGGAGATACTTTGACATTTAAATGCGAATTAATAACGCCAATACGAAGAGGAATTTGTCACATGCAAGCCAATGCTTACGCCAATGGTAAACTAGTGGCCGAAGCAGAATTGATGGCGCAAATTGCTAAAAAACAGTAGTACAATGTTTATAGTTTTTAGTTTATGGTTTATCGTTAAAAACCACAAGCTACGAACCATAAATCACAAACCATAAACTTAACCCTATGAATCAACCGCTAGCTTATGTTCATCCCGGTGCCAAAATTGCCAAAAATGTCGTCATAGAACCTTTCACTACAATTCATAATAACGTTATTATAGGCGATGGAACTTGGATAGGTTCAAATGTTACTATAATGGAAGGTGCCAGAATAGGAAAAAATTGCAATATTTTTCCGGGAGCGGTAATTGCAGCTATACCACAAGATTTAAAGTTTGGTGGAGAAGATTCTTTGGCAATAATTGGCAATAATTGCACCATTAGAGAATGTGTAACTATCAATAGAGGAACAATTGCTTCGGGGCAAACTGTAATTGGTGATAATTGTTTGATTATGGCTGCGGCGCACATTGCGCACGATTGTCATATCGGTAACAATGCAATTATTGTCAATGGAGTACTTTTGGGTGGTCACGTAACAATAGGAAACTATGCTATTATTGGAGGTCTTTCAGCTGTACATCAATTTATTAGTGTCGGTGATCACGCTATGATTTCAGGAGGTTCTTTGTTGCGAAAAGATGTTCCTCCTTTTACCAAAGCGGCAAAAGAACCTTTATCTTATGTTGGGATTAATTCAGTCGGATTACGAAGAAGAGGTTTTACTTCGGAAAAAATAAAAGAAATTCAAGAAATTTACAGAATATTGTATCAAAAAAATTATAATGTAACTCAAGCACTTGGAATCATTGAAGGGGAAATGGAAGCAACACCAGAGCGTGACGAAATCATTGATTTTATCAGAAATTCATCAAGAGGAGTAATGAAAGGCTATTCAGGGAATTACTAGATTTCGGATTTCAGATTGCAGATTGCGGATTGCAGATTATTTTGAGTTGTACGATTCGATTTGTGAATGAAACCTTAAACAATTTTAAACGATTTTAAACAAAACTAAACACTAAACATATAAAATGGCATCAACATCAGACATTAAAAACGGATTGTGCATCAAATACAACAACGACATTTATAAGATAATTGAATTTCTTCACGTAAAACCGGGTAAAGGGCCAGCATTCGTAAGAACAAAATTAAAAAGTTTATCAAACGGAAAAGTATTGGACAATACCTTTTCAGCAGGGCATAAAATTGAAGAAGTTCGCGTTGAAAACCACAAATTTCAATATTTGTATCCAGAAGGTGATTTGTTTCATTTTATGAATATTGAATCTTTTGAACAAATATCTTTAAACAAAAATGTATTAGATTCTCCGGATTTATTAAAAGAAGGTGAAAATGTTATGATTGCCATCAACACCGAAACAGATTTACCACTTTCAGTAGATATGCCAGCATCTGTAGTACTTGAAGTTACTTATGCCGAGCCTGGAATCAAAGGAAATACCGCTACAAATGCCACAAAATCGGCCACTGTTGAAACGGGAGCAACAGTAAATGTTCCTTTATTTATCAATGAAGGCGATAAAATAAAAATTGATACCACTACTGGAAATTATATGGAAAGAGTTAAGGAATAGTGTTCCTTTTGCAGTATTTAGTATTCAAGTTGAATAGTAAATATTAAAAATAAAGCACTAACCTCTAAAAACTTATTACTGACCATTTTTTTATGAAATTCAACAAAACATATACATTAAAGGATATTGCAACAATCATCAGCAGCGAATTCGTTGGTGACGCAAATTTTCCTGTTTCTGGAATGAATGAAATTCACGTGGTAGAATCGGGTGATATAGTTTTTGTCGATCATCCCAAATATTACGATAAAGCTTTGAAATCCGCTGCAACAACCATTTTAATTAATAAAAAGGTAGATTGTCCTGAAGGGAAAGCCCTGTTGATTTCAGATGACCCTTTTCGAGATTTCAATATATTGACCAAACATTTTAAACCCTTTCAATTTTCGAATGTTGCTATTTCGGCGTCTGCCAAAATTGGAGTAGGTACTCTAATTCAACCTAATTGCTTTGTAGGAAACCACGTTGTAATCGGAAAAAATTGCTTAATTCATTCCAATGTTTCCATTTATGATCACACTATAATTGGTGATAACGTAATTATCCATTCAGGAACTATTCTCGGAGCCGATGCTTTTTATTACAAAAAGCGAGAAGAGGGATACGATCAATTAATTTCAGGTGGAAGAGTCGTTATTGAAGACAATGTTGGGATTGGTGCACTTTGTACAATAGACAAAGGAGTTACAGGCGATACAACCGTTGGAGAAGGAACCAAAATTGATAATCAAGTTCACGTTGGACACGATACTGTTATTGGGAAAAAATGTTTGATTGCTTCTCAAACAGGAATTGCGGGTTGCGTAATCATCAAAGATGAAGTTACGATTTGGGGACAAGTTGGAACATCAAGTGGCATAACAATAGGGGAGAAGGCAGTGATTCTGGGGCAAACTGGAGTTACAAAGTCAATCGAAGGCGGGAAAAGTTATTTCGGGACACCAGTAGAGGAATCTCGTGAAAAATTGAAACAACTTGCTAATGTAAAGAAGATTCCAGAAATACTTCAAAAGTTAAAAGAATTATTATGAAATCGCCACTAACAAAAAGTTTGCATAAGCAAACACCTATAAATAAAAGGCGATAACATATATGACTGCTGTCAAATAAAATTTACATATATGAAACCAAAAGATATTGTTCTCGATTTCTATAAATCTGATGTACTATTAGATAGAAAAACAGTTAGCGAGTTGCTTCATCCTGATGTTACTATTGATTGGAATACAAGTAAGGGATTTATCCAAATGAATTACGATGATATTTTGTCCTTAACAGATGAATTATCTCGAGCTTATGTACGTTCCAAAATTCGAATAAGTCACATTCTTCAGGAAAGAAATCTTGTTTCGTTGCGGTTTTCCCATTTTGTAAAAACTATTGAAAATCCGCGAGAGGAAATGCTAATGGGTAATTTTTTTGTGATTTGGGAGGTAAAAGAGGATAAATTGTTCCGAGGCTATCAAATGAGTCATTTTTCTTAATTATTTTTTTAAATATTAACTGCAAAACCTTACTTTTGCACAGCTATAAAAAAACCATATAAAATATATATCATGAGTGTTTTAGTAAATAAAGATTCCAAAATAATTGTTCAAGGATTTACAGGAAGTGAAGGAACCTTCCATGCTTCTCAAATGATTGAGTACGGCACTAACGTTGTCGGTGGAGTTACGCCGGGAAAGGGAGGAACAACTCATTTAGATCGTCCGGTTTTTAATACCGTTCAAGATGCTGTAGATCAAGCAGGTGCAGATACTACAATCATTTTTGTACCGCCAGCTTTTGCTGCAGACGCAATTATGGAAGCCGCCGATGCAGGAATCAAAGTAATTATTGCTATTACAGAAGGAATTCCTGTAGCTGACATGATTAAGGCAAACAATTACATCAAAAATAGAAATTGCACATTAATTGGACCAAACTGTCCAGGTGTAATAACTCCAGGTGAGGCCAAAGTAGGTATTATGCCAGGTTTTGTTTTCAAAAAAGGAACTGTTGGAATCGTTTCAAAATCAGGAACTTTGACTTACGAAGCTGCGGACCAAGTGGTAAAGCAAGGTCTAGGAATCACTACAGCCATTGGTATTGGTGGAGATCCAATCATTGGAACAACAACAAAACAAGCGGTAGAATTATTGATGAATGATCCAGAAACGGAATGCATCGTGATGATTGGTGAAATAGGAGGTCAATTGGAAGCCGATGCAGCCAAATGGATTAAAGCCGATGGAAACCGTAAACCAGTAGTTGGATTTATTGCTGGTGAAACTGCTCCAAAAGGGAGAACAATGGGGCACGCGGGTGCAATTGTTGGTGGCGCTGATGATACAGCCGAAGCTAAAAAAAGAATTATGAGAGAATGTGGCATTCATGTTGTAGATTCACCTGCCGAAATTGGAAAAAAAGTAAAAGAAGTACTGGGATAAATTCTAAAAGACAAATTCCAAATTCCAAATAAGAAATTCCAAATTCCAAAGAAGAAATTCCAATTTTCAAAAATAGATTGCAATAAACAAAATAAAACTCCGTCTAGTTGAATAAACGAGATGGAGTTTTTTCATAAGTTGTGTTGCGAAAACAACCAACTATAAATAATAAACATGAAATGTATAAAGAGTTAAAAAAGTTCAAGGTCAAAAATCAGTTCACTTTTTCAGTTGAACATAGTTTGGAAGAAGTTTGCAATGCATCAGAGTCGGCAAGTGGAATTTTCTTGGTTTATGCTGTCGATGGTGAAGAAAAAGAATTGATTATGGTTGGTTCTACTGGAACAATCAAAAATGATGGAACATTAAAAAGTAAAAACGGCGGATTGTTCGACAAAATCGTAAATGGACATCAATTTGCAAAAACAGGAAGAAAATATTCTTGGCCAGCACAAATGAAACTGGAAAATATTGCAAGATTAGAAGTCCATTGGTACGAAACTTTCAACGAAAAAAATAAAGTAATTCCAACTTTTGTAGAAGGACAAATTTTACAGAATTTCTTGGACGAAAATGGGAAATTGCCTCGATGGAATGTGGCTTTTTAGTACAATTCTAAAAATATAATTAATTTTAAAAAGCTTTACTTCGGTAAGGCTTTTTTTGTAAGAAAATCGTCTTTGACCAAATCCTTTTTTATACATTTGACTACTTAAATCTATATTATGAAAAAGCTATATTTTTTACTTGTTGTTTTTTGTTTTTTAGGAAGCGTAAATGCCCAGATCATTGATATTCCTGATTCGAGTTTTAAGTTTTGGTTGTTATATGCCGATTCTTATAATACCATAGCTACAGATATTAATGGCAAAAATATCTCAATTGATTTAAATAAAAATCGTGAGATTGAAATTAGCGAAGCCTTGAATGTATATCGATTAGATGTTAGAAATAAAGATATAGTAAGTTTAAAAGGCATCTCCTATTTTACTAATTTAATGTTTTTAAATTGTCAGGAAAACGCTATTGAAAATTTAGATGTATCGTCATTAGTTAATTTAAAAGAGTTACATTGTTGGGACAATGTTATAAAAAGTTTAAATGTTAGTGGTTTGACAAATCTTGAAATATTATATTTATCAAAAAACTCATTGACTACGCTAAATTTAAGTAATCTGACAAAATTAAGACTTATTAATGGCGCAGATAATAATCTTTCAGAAGTCGATTTATCAGGATTGACAGCCTTAGAATCGATTAATTTTGTTAATAATAAACTAATTATAATTCGAGTTAATGGATCAAAAAATATTAAATCTATTGATATTTCGACGAATCAAGTGAGTGAATTAAACTTATCAGATTTATATAATCTTAAAGAATTAAATTGTCGTGGTAATAAATTGTTGAATTTAGATTTATCAAAAAACACTAATTTAATAGATTTATATTGTGATGGAAATTTACTTACAAATTTATCTTTAAAAGACCTAAAAATCGAAAAATTATTATGTAGTGGAAATAATTTTACTAATCTTGATTTGAAAGGATTGCATTCTCTTAAATACTTAAATTGTAGTAGCAATAAAATAACAAATTTGGACTTGACAGATCAAATAAATTTAAATTTTTTAGATTGTACGCGTACTCTTTTGAAGGAATTAAATGTTAACAATTGTACAAAATTATGGGAATTAAGTTGCGGTTGGAATGATGAATTAACTGCCGTATATAGCAAGAATAATGTATTTAGTTATAATTATTACTTCACGCCCAGTCGCAAGCTTGTATTTATTTGTACAACTGCAAACTATGTCAATCATTACAGATGGATTATTGGAACTAGTACAGGTTACGATCAAATAGAAATTAATTCCTATTGCTCGTTCACTCCGGGCGGCACTTTTTACACTATTCAAGGAAATAGTATATTAGATTCTGATAATAATGGTTGTGATTCAACTGATGATAAAATCCCCAACTTAAATTTCAACATAACCGATGGAATAAATAAAGACAACATTATTTCCAATGGTTCGGGAAATTATTCGATTCCTGTTGGAGAAGGAACCCATACTATAACCCCAAATATAGAAAATCCATCTTATTTTAACGTTTCTCCAACTTCAATCAGCGTCACTTTCCCAACGCAAACCAGTCCGTTTGGTCAAAATTTTTGCATTGCACCTAATGGTATTCATAATGATCTCGAAGTAACTATTTTGCCAATTGATCCCGCAAGACCAGGTTTTGATGCAACCTATAAAATTATTTATAAAAATAAAGGGACTACGACACAATCGGGTTCGGTTTCTC
>CAMBHH010000034.1 GCA_945866505.1 Flavobacterium psychrophilum | reverse complement strand
AAAGCCCGAATGGAATTTCCGTTGCACAATCGATTTATGTGCGAAGGTGTCGACGTTTGGATCACTCATATTGGTGGCTATCCTGGAAAATACAATCCAAATATTAAAGCTGAAATGACAGCAAATCCGCCAAAATTATTCATTTGCGGACATTCGCATATTCTAAAAGTGATTTTCGACAAAAAAAACAATCTTTTGCATATGAATCCCGGCGCTGCAGGTAAAAGTCGTTTTCATCAAGTGAGGACGATGCTGCGTTTTGTGATTGATGGTGACAAAATAAAAGATTTGGAGATTATTGAAATTGGGAAGAAGTAATTTCAGATTTTAGATTGCAGTTTTATATAAAATTCAATGATTATTTTTTTTCCAGTTTCGGCTCTCTCACCTTCTGAGAGTTCCGATAGCTATGGGAAGGAGTGCGGAACAAAAAAACCCGAATTGTTACATTCGGGTTTCCTTCGCACTAATAAACTAAGTTTATAGGATTATCTCAATCTATCCACAGATTTTACAAGATCTTCGTCCTTTTTGATGGCCTTGTTAGCTAAGACTAACAATACGATAGCAACAATAGGTAGAAACATCCCAATACCTTTCTCAGAAACCGCAGGGGTTTCTCCAGATACATTTAGTGAACGATACACAAACAAGCCTAATAAAATTAAATTTAAAATCATATTCAATCTGCCCATAACAAATTGATTTTGTCTTTTTTTAAACGAAACGATACTCAATACAGTCAATGTCGTACTTAATCCAAATAATGCAACATACACTTGGTTTTGCATGAACAAGAACGCTTTACCATCGGCCATTGTCCAAAGCGGTATGAAGAATGGTAAAACTCCTGCAGTAACAAAGGCTAGAAGTAAATATATGGTTTGAATTCTCTGTAACATTGTCTTAAATTGTTTGACAAAAATATATTTTCTTTTTAATAAATACTATTGTAGATTAAAATTTATTCGTAATATTGCATAACAAATCCGTAAGTACTTCATTTTTCGGTCAATTCAAAATCAAATTATACTACACACTTTTATAGTATTCCAAAATTTTTAAAACTCACAAAACATTTATGTTTGACATTTCTGCATTAAAAGAAATGAAGCTTTCTGAGCTTCAAGAAATAGCTAAAGCTGCTAAAACAATAAAATTTAACGGTGTAAAAAAAGAGACATTAATAAGTCAAATTTTAGAACTTCAATCCGCCAGTATAAATTCAGCTACAGAAACTACCCTTGCTGCACCTAAAGTAGAGGAAGAAAAACCGAAGAGAGCTAGAATTTTCGCTCCAAAAAAAGTGGCTATCCAAAAAAAATCCAATAATTCACTTTTTGCTGACGAAGAAATTAAAGTTGAGACCATTATTTCTGAAGTAATAGACGAGAATCCAATAGAGATACTAGCTCCCGAAAAGAAAGTTGGGAAAGTGATTAGATTTAATAAATCAGCCTACGAAAAGAAAATGGCTTTGCAAAAGCAAAAAGAAGAAGCGAAGGCGTCAACCAACGAAGCTGAGATAACCAACGAAAATGAAGATAATTCAGATACTTCTGTTAGCGAAAGTGCCGAGTTTTCTGAAAATAGTGAGGCTAACACTCCTGGAGAAAAAATAAATCCAAATCAGTTCAATAAGAAAAACCAGAATCCACAAGAGCGAAAGCGAACTGACGAAGTAAACCAAAATGGAAACGGAAATGGAAACCCCAATTTCAAAAATAAGAAAAACAACTTTAGAGATTCTGATTTTGAATTTGACGGAATTATTGAAAGCGAAGGCGTTCTAGAAATGATGCCCGATGGTTATGGTTTCTTGCGTTCATCGGATTATAATTATTTGGCTTCGCCAGATGATATTTATTTATCGACTTCCCAAATTAGATTGTTCGGACTTAAAACAGGAGATACCGTAAAAGGAGTAGTTCGTCCGCCAAAAGAAGGTGAAAAGTTTTTTCCATTGGTTCGGGTTTTAAAAATTAACGGACACGACCCTCAAGTGGTTCGCGACCGAGTATCTTTCGAGCATTTAACTCCAGTTTTTCCATCCGAAAAATTCAAATTGGCAGAAAGGCAAAGCACTATCTCCACCCGAATTATCGATTTGTTTTCACCAATAGGAAAAGGTCAGCGTGGTATGATTGTGGCGCAACCCAAAACGGGAAAAACAATGCTGCTAAAAGACATTGCAAATGCTATTGCAGCTAATCATCCAGAGGTGTATTTGATTGTTTTATTAATTGATGAACGTCCTGAAGAAGTAACCGATATGATTCGTAGTGTTCGTGGGGAAGTAATTGCTTCAACTTTTGATAGAGAGCCACAAGAACACGTAAAAATCGCCAATATTGTGCTCGAAAAAGCAAAACGTTTGGTTGAATGTGGTCATGATGTTGTGATTCTTTTGGATTCGATTACTCGTTTAGCAAGAGCTTATAATACAGTTCAGCCTGCATCTGGGAAGGTGTTGAGTGGCGGTGTTGATGCCAACGCATTGCAAAAACCAAAACGCTTTTTTGGAGCGGCTCGAAATGTTGAAAATGGGGGTTCATTGAGTATCATTGCTACAGCATTGACAGAAACTGGTTCGAAAATGGATGAAGTTATTTTTGAAGAATTTAAAGGAACTGGAAATATGGAATTACAATTGGATCGTAAAATTGCCAACAAACGTATTTTTCCTGCCATTGATTTAACTTCTTCTAGCACAAGACGTGATGATTTGTTATTAGACGCAAAAACATTGCAAAGAATGTGGATTATGAGAAAATACCTTTCAGATATGAATCCAGTAGAAGCAATGGATTTCATCAATGATCGTTTCAAGAAAACCAAAAATAATGAAGAGTTTTTGATTTCGATGAATGATTAACTAGAAAAGAGAGAATAGAAGAAAGAGAATAGAAGAAAGAGAATAGACTAAAAAACTCCGATAGAATATAAAATTCTATCGGAGTTTTTTTATGTTATGTATTCAAATTAGTTGACGATGATTGACTTAGTTGTTGACTGATTTTCACAGGTCATTTTCAATAAATAAGAACCTTTTGGTAAATTATCCAAGGTGTAGGTTTGGTTTTCAAAAGTGGGCTTTTTAATTATTTGTATAAGCTTTCCATCGATGTTAATTAAATCTATTTCATCCAAAACGATATCTGTTTGTATTTTAATTTTGTGACTGTGTGTCGGGTTTGGATACAGAGAGATGTTTGCAAATTTATCGAAAGTTTCTGTAGCCAATATGGTACTTGGCCAGCGGTTTTGGGCCGCAACTACGCCCCAAATAAGTGTTGCTAAATAAGGATTGTCTATAAAAGGATTTCTATTTCCCTGAGCATATCTATTAGCAGTATTTCCGTGATAGGTATTTCTAGCGTCTTCAAAAGCTGAAACTGGATCTTCTGCGTTCCATTTTAGAAATAAATTAAGCATATTACTATCCGAGGCAGGAGAAGTTCCTGTTCCGACATTTATTGGCAAACATTGCGAATCATATCGCAAATACATATACATCATCATTCGAGCCACATCGCCTTTCCATTCATCTCCAGGATACCAACCACCTGAAACATTTCCTGAGTTTCCGCTGCCTGCTGCGTAAGTCGAATTTCCGCGGGCAGAATTCCACTGTACATCGGCAGAACGAATATGATGAGCATCTTCACCGGCATCACTACTCCAATCATTTGCAATTCCTCCATCAACTAAGGAGGGAGTTCCTAGTGATTTGGCAAAAGTATGTTCCCGATTCCACTGACCATCGTTAGCACCATTACTATATTTATCTCTTGACCTGTCGTTAGTAGCTAAATTATCTGATCCATTTTCCCACCCATAAACTAATAAAACATTTTGAGAATTATTGGGATCTGAATCTGTTACTCTTGTTGCTTCCCAAATTCCAGGTGTGTACGATAAACGATTGGTATGAGTGACGGTAATTTTTGTAGCTAAAGCGTTTTTTAATGCAGTTCCAGTTAGAGTCCAATTAGCACCATTGTAGTAAGGAGATGCTGGAATGCCGGCTTGAGCCAACGATAAACTTATTGAAAGCAGCGCGATAATTGAGTAGATTTTATTCATATTATATTAGTTCTACTTTTCTTTCTAATAATGCCATATAAAATCCGTCAAAACCTGATTCTGAAGCTAATATTTTGTGATCTTTTATAAAGTTGAATTGTTTTCCGATGTCTGTTGCCAGGAATTTTTTAACCTGTTCTTGATTTTCTGAAGGCAAAATGGAACAAGTGGCATAAACTAATTTTCCACCTGGTTTTACAATTTTAGAATAGCTTTCTAATACTTCGGCTTGCACTTTACGAATGCTATCAATGAATTCGGGTTGCAATTTCCACTTGGCATCTGGATTTCTTTTGAGAACTCCCAAACCGCTACAAGGTGCGTCAATTAGAACTCTATCGGCTTTTTCGTGAAGTTTTTTGATCACTTTGGTCGATTCAATAATTCGATATTCGATATTAAATGCACCATCTCTCTTGGCTCTCAACTTTAATTGTTTTAATTTACTTTCGTATAAATCCATCGCAATCAGTTGACCTTTGTTTTCCATCAAAGCGGCAATGTGCAATGTTTTTCCTCCCGCACCAGCACAAGTATCTACCACACGCATTCCTGGTTGCACATCAAGGAACGCAGCAACAAGTTGTGAATTGGCATCTTGAACTTCAAAAAAACCTTGTTTGAAAGCGTCTGTAAGAAATACGTTGGCTCTTTCTTTCAAAACCAAAGCGTCCGGTTGATCTTTCAAGTATTCGGTTTCAATGTTCAAGTCCATTAAGATGGCTCTTAATTGTTCTTTAGTAGTTTTTAAAGTGTTGGTTCTCAAAATTACCTTGGCAGGTTGGTTTTGTGCTGCAATTTCTTTTGCCCATACTTTTTCCCCTAATTCTTTCACGCCCAACTCGTCCATCCAGTCAGGGATGGATTCTTTCAGGGTTCTTATTTTGGATAGTTCGTCAAAACGTCCTTTAATTTTTCTTTCTGGAGTTCCTTCCAATTGGCGCCAATCGGGGATAGGATAGCCTCTTAAGACTGCCCACACTGAAAACATTCGCCAAATATTGTCTCGGTCGTAAGGTTCTTTTACTTCCGCAATTTCTGCGTAAAGTCTTTTCCAACGTACAATTTCGTAGATGGTTTCGGCAACAAATTTTCTATCGGAACTTCCCCAACGTTTGTCTTTTTTTAGTGATCTCGCTACTACTTTATCTGCATATTCGCCTTCGTTGAAAATTGCATTTAAAGCATCGATTGTGGTATAAACTAAATTTCTGTGTAATCGCATTTTAAATAATTAAAGGTCAAAGGTACTATTTTATCCCGAAGCATCGGAAGAAGATTGCGGATTTTAGATTTCAGATTTCTATTCAGATTTGGTTGGATGAAAAGCTACCTTAAAATTGCTAAATTTTGTCAATCAAATTGATTTTAGATTTTGTTGAATTGGAAGAGTTTTATGCAAAAAAAAACACTGCTTTTATAACAGTGTTTTTTGGTTTTTTTATAATTAAATTTTTATTGAACTCTGGTTAAACCGATGATTTCCGGTGCGTGAAGTACCATTGGAAATTTTTCAATTTTTACAGAACCACTGTCTAAGTTAAAGGCACTTTCTTCTGAGAGACTATATTTTTTAATGAAAAAATAAGAATTCATAATTATTTTTTCGAAGAAAGTCAAATCGCTATCATTGGATAAATATTTTTCAGACAATACAAATTTAAAATCGCCAATGATATTATTTTTATTCAACGATTCATATCTACTGGTTACATCCACTTCACCTTTTTTCACCATATCAGTGATTACTTCTTTAAACATCAAGTTGATTTTTGTAGGTTCTCTAAATCCTAAATTAAAATCAACCCTGAATAAAGTGTCGTTGATAATTTCTGTTACTTTATATTCAGTTTTATAAGGTTCGTTAAGAATATTGACATGGACAAACCAATAAATATCTGCTCTTTTTGGTCTTTTGCGCAAAATAGAATACATTACTTTTTCTTCAATTTCATCAGCTTTACTTGCATTTGTCATATAGATCAAATGTGTAGCATATTTTGGAATTGATAAATCGTCGCTTAATTCTAGCAATACTTTGGTATAATCATTAATATTCACAATTTTAGTGTAACTCTTATTGATTTTCTTAGCAAAATACCAAATTGTCATAATTGAAATTAAAACAAAAGCTATTAACAACGTGACATAACCGCCCTCGGCAAATTTTGTAATATTTGCGATGAAAAAACCAAATTCAATAGTTAAATAAATGGTTATAATAGGCACCATTAAATATAGTTTCACCCTTTTTAATATCATGTAATAATTGAGCAATATGGTCGTCATTATCATACACAAAATGATTGCTAATCCATAGGCATGTTCCATATTGCTTGATTTTTCGAAGTGTAAAACAACAGCAACACACCCAAAAAACAGTAGCCAATTGATCGACGGGATATACAATTGACCTTTTAATTCAGATGGATATTTAATTTTTACTTTTGGCCAAAAATTTAAACGCATAGCTTCATTTATTAAGGTAAATGAGCCGCTAATCAATGCTTGAGAAGCAATTACTGCTGCTAATGTAGCTATTACAATTCCAATGGGTTGAAACCAATCGGCCATAATTAAGTAAAATGGATTTCCATTTTCACCACCCAATCCAACTAGAGTTTGTCCTTCGTGATGTATTAAATAAGCTCCTTGACCAAAATAGTTCAATATTAAAGTGGTTTTAACAAAAATCCAACTGATTCTGATATTTTTACGTCCACAATGTCCCATATCAGAATACAACGCTTCAGCTCCCGTCGTACATAGAAATACAAATCCCAAAACATAAAAACCCTCAGGGTGAATAGAAAGTAAATGATAAGCATAATAAGGATTAAATGCCTTTAGAACTTCGGGATGATGAAACACTTGCAATAAGCCTAAAACACCTAACATACCAAACCAAAGCAGCATCATTGGAGCAAAAAAACGACCCACTAGTTTGGAGCCAAATTGTTGAATAGTAAATAAAACGAACAAAATTCCAATGACAATTGGAATCGTATTTATTTCTGGATAGAACGTTTTAATTCCCTCAACTGCGGACGATACAGAAATGGGAGGAGTTATAATTCCGTCGGCGAGTAATGCACTTCCTCCGATGATTGCAGGGACAATTAACCATTTAATTTTTGTTTTTTTTACTAATGCATATAGCGCAAAAATTCCGCCTTCACCGTGATTATCTGCACTTAAAGTAATCAAAACATATTTGATTGTGGTTTGTAAAGTAAGCGTCCAGAAAACTGCGGATATGCCTCCTAAAACAATATCTGCATTGATAACTTGTAATCCAATTATGGCTTTCATTACATATAAAGGAGAGGTTCCTATATCGCCATAAATAATTCCTAATGAAATCAATAAACCACCTAATGTTAACTTACTATGTAAGTCTTTGTGCGTAGTACTCATGAATAATTTAATAATTTAGCTTGGCAAATTTAATGTTTTAAATATTATTTTAAATGATAAATGATAAAAATTAAAAAAACACGGTTGTTCGTGCCGTGTTTTTTTAATTTACTTTTTTTTGATGGTTTTAGGTTCTTCTATTTCCACCTCTCAAATGATTGATTGTATATCATTTAGGTAACTTTCTAAAAGAATTAATTTCTCATTAAGGTTTTACTCTTTTCAGGGAAGAATCACTTTTTAAATTAATCTACTTGACAACAGCGATTTTAATGCTTTATGAATTTTTTTTGATAGGACATTTCTTTGGTATAAAACTCAATAATATAAATTCCAGTTGCTAATTTTCCAATATCAATTGTTTTAAAATTAGCAGTTTGGGTCAAAACGGATTTACCTAAAAGATTGGTGATTTTAATTTTTTTTAATTCTATATTGTTTTTATTTTCGATGTTTAAAAATTGTTTAGCAGGATTTGGATAGATTGCAAATTGGTTTTGCTCAAACCTATCAATTTTTAAGACGGAAGAATTATTATATCGTGCTAGTGCAAAACCATTTGATGAATCACTAAAGCTGTTACCAATTAAAATGATTTTGCCATCGGTTTGCATGGCTATTGCGAATCCATTTTCGGTATTGAGATTAAAGTCAGTAGTTACTTTACCATCTATACCAAAAGTGGTATCAAGACTTCCATTACTGTTGTATCGTGCCAATGCAAAATCAGCATTACTAGAACCCGCTACAATAATTTTATTATCATTTTGAATTAGTGCCGTGTTACCATAGGCATCACTTGTGCCAAAAGCAGTTGTCAATTTTCCATCACTATCAAAACTAGTATCGAATGAACCATCTTGATTGTATCGAGCTATTGAAAAAAAAGATTTTATGCCATTAGAATTATTTCCTGAAACTAAAATTTTATTGTCATTTTGAATAATTATGGAACTGGCAATATCATGAGAAGTTCCTGGAGTCCCAAAATCGGTAATAACTTTACCTGAAAAATTGAAAGAAGTGTCGAGTGAACCGTTTTCATTGTATCTGATAATTTCATAATCGTTCGTACTTCCTGTGGTTATGTAACCAGCAACCACAATTTTAGCATCATTTTGTATTGCAACGGCATTACCATATTCGTTTAAACCATTGGGATGTGAGGTCAGCACCATTCCGTCAATATCAAAAGAAGTGTCGAGAGAACCATCTACATTGTATCTTGCGAGAACAAAATCATAATTACCTCTTAGTGCAGTTCCAACGGCTACAATTTTATCATCATTTTGGATAACAATGGCATTTATAAACGAAAAATTAACGCCTAATCCAAAAGAAGTGGTTACTAATCCATCTAAATCAAAGCTTAAATCGAGTGTTCCATTTTCATTCAACCGCGCAAGTGCAAAATTATTACCGCTTGAACCTGCAACCACAATTTTTCCATCGTCTTGAATTGCAACCGAAGTGGCAACAGATCCAGAAGTTCCAAAATCGATCAATACAACTCCTGCATTTCCAAATGTTGTATCTAACATTCCGTTAGTTTGGTATTTTAAAATGGTAAAAAGAGTTTTTGAGCCATTATTGCTTGAACCTACTACCACAATTTTTCCATCGTTTTGAATTGCAATTGCATTTCCTCGGTCATTAAACGTTCCTACATTAGTTTTTACTTTTCCACCAACGCCAAAAGTGGCATCTAAAGTTCCATCTTGTGAAAATGCATTTACAAAGTATAAAAATGAAAGGATAACTAGATAAAGTTTTAAATTTGGTTTCATAGTTTTAAGAATTTAAATTAATAGATCTTTGATTGTTTATTTTATTATAAAACATAGTAATATCTGCAATTTTCAGCTTATCAAATAGTTTTTACAAAAATATGTTGAGATATATTTTTATACAAACTTTTTAGCTTTCGTTAATTTTGTTCGCTTTTAATTTATAAAATTATAGTAAATATGTATCGTGATTTTCTAATTGCAATAAATATAAACGATATCTCATAACTGCTATTTTATTGTTTTTCAAAATTGCCTATTTTGCAGTTAAAAAAATGACTGTTCAAAATGCCTGAAATATAAGCATAAGAACTTGAAAACTAATACTTAATGTTAATTTTTTTGCATTATTTTAAAATTATGCTCGTTTTAGCACTTAATCTTTGTGGTGTACGTTCAATTTGTTTTTGTCTGTTGAGTTACTTTACAGTAAAATTAGTAATTTCAAATAAAAATCTATGGCTATTGTCGCTGCCTATGTTTTTTTAATCAGCGCTTATCAGTACTTAAAAATTTTAACACCGTTCGCTTAGTTTTTGAAAGGAAAAAGATCGAAATTTGAGAAGCACGGTTGAACGTTTATACAAAAGTCGGAGTTTATGTAACATATTCTTTGACGGTCATAATAATAAAAAAACACGGTTGATTGAACCATGTTTGAATTATTAAATATAGATCATATTATGTTCTTCTGTTACTGCTTCTAGAGGAATTAGTATTCTCACCTGAGGATGAATTTCTAGAAGAATTATTTTCTCTAATAGATTCGACTCTTTGTGGAGTAGTTTCTCTTGGAGTTTCGGTTCTAGGTTTTGAATAATCTCTTTGTGAATCAGTTCTTTGTGGAGCAGTTTCTCTTGGAGTTTCGGTTCTAGTTTGTGAATAATCTCTTTGTATTGCAGTTCTTTGTGGAACAGTTTCTCTCGGAGTTTCGGTTCTAGTTTGTGAATAATCCCTTTGCGCTGTGGCTCTTTGTGGAACAGTTTCTCTCGATGTTTCGGTTCGGGTTTGTGAATAATCCCTTTGAGTTGAAGTTCTTTGCGGAGTAGTTTCTCTCGGTACTTCGGTTCTAGTTTGTGAATAATCTCTTTGATTTTCAGTTCTTTGTGGAGTAGTTTCTCGTGGAATTTCGGTTCTAGTTTGTGAATATCCAATGCCGTTTCTTGAATTACCATTTCTAGTATTTCTTATTTGGTCTAATTCGTAACGATTACTTACTGTAGTATTTCTTCTAGAAAAAGAATAATCAGGATTCTGTCTTTCATAACCATTAGAGCGGCTTCTGCTGTAACTATTTACAGCGTAACTACTTCTTCTATAGTTTACATAGTTGTATTGATTGTTGCTATAATGGTTAAGACAAATATTTACGTTATTTCTGTATCTAAAAATAGGGTATGTATTCCAAGCGTAATAATAACTTGGATAATAATTCCAATTCCAATTCGAACAGTAGGGTTGATAATTCGACGCCCAAAAATTAGCATAAATTAATGGGGTGGCATAAAATACGGGCTCATAAATATAATTTTGTCCATAAAAATAGGGATTCCCAACAACTTGAATTTGAATATTATTTATCCAGTTTTTTTCAACTTCTATTGAAGCAACATCTTGATATACATCGCGATCAAGAACCGCTTGAATGATAACTAGATGTGTCCGTTTTTTAACTGATTCGATAACGCGTAAATAGTCTACTTGTCCATCATTATTCAAATCTAAATTCGAAATTTGAAGTTTTGGATCATTCAATTGTCTTTCAAAATCATTTAGATTTCTCGAATCACCAAAAATAGATGCCACAACTCTTAGATCTAAATTGTCACTAATTTCAGAATTTTGTGCGTTTACAATGGTTCTGTTTTGGCCTTGCATTTGTGTTGCAAATACTGAACTGATTAAGGCCACGATGAGTAGTTTAGTTTTCATAATAAATAAGATTAAGTTATTTAAATGAAACATTCCAATTACTGTGCCAATTAAAAAATAATATAAGAACCAATGCTATTAAATATATTTTAAAAATTTTAAAATCAATACGTTATGCTTTGAAATATTAATTCAAAGCAATTAATAATAAAAAAACCAAGAAACAGACGAAGCTATTTCTTGGTTTTTTGAGAGTCTTTAAAAAATGGAATTTTATTTTTTAAGTCCTCTATTCCGATATTGCTGCAACAACTTTCTATTAAAATCGTCTTCAGCCTTTTTCAATTTTATGATTTTTACAGATGGCAAAACACCTTTAAGGTTAGCGACAAATTTTTTTCTCATTTGATACAATTCATCTTCTGTATTTTCCATTTGAACAAGTAGCGCTGCGGCTTCTCTTTCGCTCATTTTTTCTAAATCAGTATCCATTCGCTGCTTGAAAGCTTTCATTTTTTGATGTCTTAATTCAAATTGTTTGTCATCATAAGCATTGTAAATGGGCCAAAACTTTGCAGCTTCATCAGCAGTTAATGCTAATTCATTGGTAATAAAACCAACTTTCAACGCATTGATTTGCTCTTTCTTTTCGCCTAAAAGCGATTGTGAAAACGAATGAATCGAAAATAAAAATATAGCGAGTATTAAATATTTGTTTGTTTTCATTTAATGTTAATTTAATAGGTATTGTTCTAAATTCTTATTTTGTGAAAGTTCGTTTTCGATAGTTATATCTTCAATGCCCAAGTCAACACTCATTTTTTGAATATCTTGTTCATCGAGCAGATTTACTAGGTCTGTATCAGAAACAGTAGAGTGATAGGTAATATAATTTTCTAAAGTAAAGTCATCAATTTCCGAAGAATTACTAAAATAAGTGGTGTAAATAGGAATCGATAAAGCCAGCACCAAAATAGCTGCAGCTGCATACATCCAACTTTTTTTTCTGACATAAATTGGAATTAGCTTAGGGTCCTTTTCAGGCAGTTGTTGCATCATTTTTGCTGAAAAATCCTCAAAATAATTCTCAGGAACTGTAAATCCAGTATTTAGCTTAGGCTCGTTATCTAGTTTAAATGTTTTCATATTCATTAGACTTTATCAAAGTCAAAAGGTTTAATTTTTTGTTACAAAGGCTTCTATTTTTTTAACTGCAAGATGGTAGGATGCTTTTAATGCTCCAACCGAAGTTCCCAATATTTCGGAGATTTCTTCATATTTCAATTCTTCAAAATATTTCATTTTAAAAATTAATTGTTGTTTCTCAGGCAATAATACAATTGCTTTTTGCAATTTTAGTTGAATATCATTACCATCAAAATATACGTCAGCTTTTAAATTATCTATTGTTTTGTTTTGCAAGGTTTCGGATGAAACGCCGCTTTTTTTTGCTTTCTGGGCTAGAAAAGTCAAAGCTTCATTAGTTGCAATTCGATACATCCATGAAAAAAGTTTACTTTCTCCTTTAAATTTACTGAGATTTTGAAACACTTTTACAAAAGTATTTTGCAAAACATCATTTGCATCATCGTGATTCAAAACGATATTCCTAATATTATTGTACAGCGGCTTTTGATAATTTTTCAAGAGTTTTTCAAACGCCTGGTTTTGCGTCCTCGGGTTCAATAGCTCCTGAATAAATTCCTTTTCCTCTTGCAAAGCTGTAATTTATAGGTTTAGAATGGAATTTTTCAAATAGGTTTAATCGCAGTTGTAAAAAAATTAAAATTCAGATGGAATTTCTTTTTCTTCAATAACTTTTGGAACTATTTCTGCAGTTTTGACAGGAATTACTACCGGTCTTTTATAAACAACTTTTGGACTTGTTGGGAAATAAATTTCGGTCTTCCATTTTGATGGATTATTAATTTCATTTTTACCAATTGAATACACTTCGAGATGTGAAAATGAAGGATCAGTTTTTAGGTTGTTTTTTTTGAAGAAATCCAATGATTTATTTAATGCTTTATCTCGATGAGAGTAATCGCCTGTAAGTGTATTTTTTACAGCTTCAAATGATTTAAGTGTATCCGATGAAATTTCGCTTCCTTCGGTTATAAAAATTGATTTTTTGATAGGAATACAAATCGACATTTTAGTCAGCTTTTTTGTGGTATCATAAGTATGATAAATTACAAAAGGTTTTCCATGTATTGTGATATTATTGTTAGTACAAAAAGTTGAGATTTTAGAAAACACGATACCAGAATTTTTACCCACATTAGAAAACTCACTAGTAAATGTTTGAGCAAGATAAAAAGCATCGAGTTTTTTTACGACACCATTTACATTTACATCATAGGTATTCATTTCATAATCTAATTTTTTATCTAAATTTGCTAAGCTTTTTTCGAAAATGTCGCCAAATATTCTATTTGCGCCGCCATCAAAAATAGTTTTTACCTTTAAGAGAAAGCTCATCCGTCCCTTTGCTTGCCACGTTACTTTTGTTTTCCCCAAAGTATCTTTAAAACGAATAACAATATCAGCGGAGTTACCATTAAAACTCATTGTTTGAAGAATACTGTCGTTTTCTTTGCTGTTTGTTGTCTTCAGTTCACCGCTTCCTTCTTTTCCATCCCAATTACAAAAACTGCCTGTCCCAATGGTTTTATTAGAATATGTGATATTAATAAGCGAATCTTCAATGGCTAACGAATTCCAGTCTTTCCAATTATTTAAATCGTTGGCATAAATAAATACTGATGATCTTGGCGAATTGATAATCTTGCTTTTTTCAACTGTAAATACTCCTTTTTGGGTGGCTATAAAAATGGATAGCGCTACTAAACTAAGTAAAAGTAATAGAAAGAGGTACTTTAAAATTCTCATAATCGATAGGTTAATTTCAGTTGTAAAGTTAGAAATTTTATTAATAAGTTTAACTTCCTAAAAAAGTATAAAAAAATTCTCAATTAGTTTACTTAGTGTCCTTAAAGTTTAGTAGGATTGTTTGTAAATTCACTTAGAATACGCAAATAAAATTTGGTCTTCAAAGCAACTTTTTATTTTTTTATTGCTTGACAAAGCAACTTTATTTGTTACAAATTATTTAAATAGACGTACATTTGTTAAATATTTTTTTTTAATCTACTAAATTAATACTGATGAAATTACTTAAAATTGCTGGTGTTTTTATAACAGTTGGTGTTTCTATGGTCTGTACTGCACAAACATTGAAAACCAAAAATGTAAAGATTGCTCCAGAAACTCCTTTTGAATATGTGGCAGAACAGTTTGCCGACATAAAAGTATTGCGTTACCAAATTCCAAGTTGGGAAAATCTCACCCTGAAAGAACAAAAGCTAGTTTATTATCTCACACAAGCTGGTTCTTCTGGTCGAGATATCGGTTGGGATCAACATTATAAATACAATCTGAAAATTAGAAAAGCTCTTGAAAATGTTTATGTAAATTATAAAGGAGATAAAAAGTCGAGTGAATGGAAAAACTTTGAAATTTATATCAAAAGAGTCTGGTTTGCCAACGGAATTCATCACCATTATTCGAATGACAAAATAAAACCAGCTTTTTCTGAAACTTATTTCAATAGTTTATTGAAAGTCACAAAAACAAACTTGGCCCCAGCAATTGTTGCTGTTTTATTTAATGATGTAGATTCCAAAAAAGTAAATCTCGATGAATCAAAAGGATTATTAGAAGGTTCAGCCATTAATTTTTATGACAAAGGAATTTCTGCTAAGGAAGTGGAAGCTTTTTATGCAAAGAAAATAAGCCCTGATACCAAAAGACCGTATTCTTTTGGTTTGAATTCCAAATTAGTTCGCAATTCGAAAGGACAATTAGAAGAAAAAGTGTGGAAAAGCGGAGGAATGTATGGAGCTGCGATCGATAAAATTGTTTATTGGCTTGAAAAAGCGCAAACTGTTGCCGAAAACAAACAACAAGGCGATGCTATTGGTTTGCTTATCAGTTATTACAAATCAGGAGATTTAAAAACTTGGGATGATTATAACATCGCTTGGTCTCAAGCTACAGAGGGGAATATTGATTATATTAACAGTTTCATCGAAGTCTATAATGATCCATTAGGTTATCGAGGTTCCTATGAAAGCATTGTCCAAATCAAAGACTTTGACATGTCTAAAAAAATGGAAGTGATTTCTAAAAATGCCCAATGGTTTGAAGATAATGCGCCTTTGATTCCCGAAAATAAAAAGAAAAATGTGGTCGGTGTATCCTATAAAACGGTTGTCGTTGCTGGTGAATCTGGCGATTCTTCTCCTGCGACCCCAATTGGTGTAAACCTTCCGAACTCCGATTGGATTCGTGCCGAGCACGGTTCAAAATCAGTATCATTAGGAAATATTATTGACTCTTATAATAATGCTGGGGGAAAAGGAAGATTGCAAGAATTTGCTAATGATGCCGAAGAAATTGCTTTGGCTCAAAAATATGCAGAGTTAGGCGATAAAATGCACACCGCTTTACACGAGGTAATTGGTCATGCCTCAGGTCAAATCAATCCTGGAGTTGGAACACCAAAAGAAACCTTGAAAAGCTATGCTTCGACCCTTGAAGAGGGAAGAGCCGATTTAGTAGGTTTGTATTTTGTGTACAATTCAAAAATACAAGAACTAGGTTTGGTTGACGATTGGAAAAAACTAGGAATGGAATCTTATGACAGTTATATACGAAATGGATTGATGACACAACTTGTTCGTTTAGAGCCGGGAGCCAACATCGAGGAAGCTCATATGAGAAATCGTCAATATGTGAGTGCTTGGGTTTTCGAAAAAGGAAAAAAAGACAATGTTATTGAGCAATTGACACGCAACGGAAAAACGTTTTTCAACATTACGGATTACGATAAATTACACGATTTATTTGGACAATTGTTGCGTGAAATTCAACGCATTAAATCCGAGGGCGATTATGAAGCTGGAAAAGCTTTGGTTGAAAATTACGGTGTAAAAGTAGATCAAAAAATACACGCCGAAGTCTTAGAAAGAAATAAACAATTTGCATCGGCTCCTTACAGTGGTTTTGTAAATCCGGTTTTGGTTCCAAAATTGGATGCTAATGGAGAAATAATTTCAATTGAAGTTACACAACCTAAAACCTTTGCTGAACAGATGTTGAATTATTCTAAAATCTATGGTTTCTTGCCTTTAGAAAATTAGAAAAGTGAATCGATTGGAAAAAAAAATCTTAATAAAAAGTACTCAAAAGGATTAAAATACAAAAAAAGGAGTAGAAGAACTTAGTTTTCTTCTGCTCCTTTTTTATTGTACTTTTTGAAATTACTGCTGATTTAAAATTTGTTAAATAAATGATTTTCTTTTTAAGTTGGTATCTAAGTAATCTTAATTTTCTACGATTTATTTTTTAATGGTAAATCCTAATTCCCACTTTTATCAACCACAGGACGATTGTCTCTATTAGCTAATTCCCAAGCTATGGCAAATGCCAATTGGGTTCTTTTGGTCAAAGCATCAAACTCAATTTTTTCCACTTCATCAGTAGGTTTGTGATAATCAGCGTGAACACCATTAAAAAGAAAAACTGATGGTATACCGTTTTTGGCAAAATTGTAATGATCTGAGCGGTAGTAAAAACGATTCGGATCTGTTCTGTCATTGAATTTATAATCGATAAATAAGTTAACGTAATTCTTATTGGCATCTTCGCAAATCTTATATAAATCGCTTGAAAGATAATCGGAACCTATTAAATACACATAGTTATTCGAATCTTTATGAAATTCATCACTTCGTCCAATCATATCAATATTTATATCGGTTATGGTATTTGCCAATGGGAACAAAGGATTTTCGGAATAGAATCGAGAACCGTGAAGTCCGTGTTCTTCTCCAGTAACGTGAAGAAATAATATAGATCGCTTTGGTCCGTTATCTTCTTTTTTGGCCAATTTGAAGGCCTGAGCAATCTCTAATAAGGCTACTGTTCCGGAACCATCGTCATCGGCACCATTGTAAACTTCTCCGTTTTTCGCACCAACATGATCGTAATGTGCTGAAATCACTATGACTTCATTAGGTTTTTCTGAACCTTCAATAAAAGCCCAGATATTTTCGGAATCGGCTAAATTTTCATTTTTCTTGGCATTTAAATATGCAGCTGGAATTCGTTGGTAATATTCTGTAGCTCCTTTTGGAAAAGGAATTTTACCTGATTTGTATTGTTTTATTAAATAATCTCCAGCTTTTTTCTGTCCCAAAGAACCGGTTTCTCGACCCTCCATTTCATCAGAGGCCACAATGTAAAGATGTGTTTTTAAATCGGCCGCTGTGATTGTATTGAGATACTTTGTTGGTGAAACTGCAGAAACGTTGCTCTTTTGTGAAGTACAAGAAATTGTGGATGCTATTAAAAATAGAATTAGTAAATTTTTCATTTTTGATAAATTTTATTTGTTCGCTTATAATTTAAGGGTTATTATTTAAAAACTTCATTCAAGAAAAGTTTCAAATGTTCCCAAGAACGTTTGGCAGCAACTTCATTATAAGCTGCACCTTTCGAGTTGTCATTTCCAGCTTCGGGATTGGTAAAAGAATGTACAGCATTAGAATAATAAATCATTTGCCAATCGGCTTTTGTATCGCGCATTTCTTGTTGAAAAGCGGTAATTTCTTCCTTGGATTCATAAGGATCGTCTGCTCCGTGACACACTAAAACTTTTGCTTTAATAGGTTCAATCGGTCTTTTTACATCTCTTCCTAATCCTCCGTGAAAGGAAACTACTCCTTTAATATTCATGTCTGCTCTAGCTACTTCCAGTGCTCCTGTTCCCCCAAAACAATAACCAATTACTACTATATTTTCTGGATTTGCCCCAGATAAAATTAATTGATTTAATGCTAAGGAAATGCGTTTTTGGTACTCCAAAAAATTGGTTTTGTAATAACCCGCAATTTTTCCTGCTTCTTTGTAGTCTTTTGGATAATTGCCTTCTCCATAAATATCGGCCACAAAAGCATAATAGCCCAATTTCGATAAGTTTTCGGCAGTGTCTTTGGACAATTTATCAATTCCCATCCAAGCTGGAAGTATCAGTATTCCTACTTTTTGTTGGCTTTTTTTCGTTGGCTGTATGCTAAAACCATTCAATATCTGATTGCCATCTTTATATTGAATTGGTTTTAATTGCGAAAAAGCTTGACTTGTAATTAGTACAATTCCGAAAATTAGGTATTTAACAATTTTCATAACTTTATTTTTATACAAATATGTTAATAATAATCTTATCTGAGAGCAAAACAAAAGTTAATTCTTTAAGATTTGCGAATTGAATTTTATAAAACTCTAAAAATCATTCTCCTGGATGATAGGTTCGTTCCGCATTTTTTTCAACATCTTCTCTATAAAATAAAACGTCTTTGAATTGTCCTTTTTGGTACAATACGAACTGATCGTTAAAATGTTTTGAATTTGGATTTCCACTATTTCCGCCAGCCATAAGTGATTTGGCTTTTATTTTTGATCCAAATTCAACGGCACAAACAAAGCTGTTTCCGTTGTAACCATAACGTTTTTTGGTTCCGTTTTGATACGCACTTTTATAAGATGGCAAGCAGCCCCAAAGTCCCGTTGCATTGCCAATAGGTAAACTTTCAGCAGCATCATCAAATACTAAATCAATATCTCCCGAAGGACGTTGGTATCGATTGAGTTCTCCCCAAGGAATTTGCCAAGAACCAAACTTAGTTTTTAGTTCGTTTACAACAGTATGCAATTGCGGTAGGAGTTGATCTGGAGTGGCCGTTTTGGCAAATTGGATTGTATTTTCTACTTGATCCATTTCGCCTTCATCAATATATACTTTCTGAAGAATTGGATCTAGTTGGTAAGCCCACTCATTGGCCAAAGTCGTAGCGACAGAACTTTCGTTAGCATAATAATCCCAATTTTTTAAAACAGTTATTGGTTCAATTAATTCCTTATAAAGGGGATTTTCAGGTCGAACGTTTTTTTCGAAACTAGCAACCAAAGCTGGAATTACTACTTCAAAAATCGAGAGTTTGGAATCATATCCGTCGGCAATTACTTTATCTAAGGTATAGTCTTTTCCTTTGTTCAAAATCCGCACCGCATTTATGCCCCTAAAGTTTTCCCCATCGGGAGCCATATAAGGAATATAATTTTCTTCTTTTGGGCTATTATCTCCAGCGACGCTGTAAGGAGTAGAATTACAATTTTGCAACCAACCGTTTGTAGGATTGAAAAGATGAACGGTTTCCGATGGATTATGCAAACCTTTCCATTGTGTTGCAGAAGTAGTTCCATCGACCACTTTGGCCCAATTTAAATTTTTATCTCGAATAGGTATAAAATTTCCGTGCCAATACGCAATATTCCCTTTGTTATCAGCATAAACAGTATTGTTTGACGTATTGGCCTTCATTTCCATAGCTTTTTTATAGTCGTCAAAGTTTTTGGATTTGGTTCGTATCCAGCTTTGCTCCAAACTTTGCATCGAACGATTATTCGATTTTAGACTAATCCATTTTCCGTCTCTTTTGGCCATTATTGGTCCTTTGTTGGTGAAATAAGTCGTGAAGGTTTTGGGGATTAATTTGCCGTTTTCCAGATAATTAATGGTAATTTTCTTTTCCAGTATTGGAAGCAATTTAGAATCGTATTCGTAAAATAATTTCTTGTTTTTGGTTACTATTTTTTCGGCATAAATATCGGCGACATCCACATTAGACGAAGTGTGCATCCAACCACAATTTTCATTAAATCCTTGATAGATAAAAAATTGTCCCCAAGTTGCAACTCCGTAGGCATTCAAACCTTCTTCGCTATGAATTTGGATTTCGGGTCTGAAGTAAAAAGTAGTGTGTGGATTGATGTATAAAATGGCATTTCCGCTGGCTGTTTTTGAAGGTGCGATTGCAAAACCATTGGAACCCGTTTGCATATCTTTCACTTTTTCGACATAAGCAAATTTGTCACCGCTGCCGTAAAACGATTTTAATTCTGAGTTGGATAAATCGGCTGTACTTATTGCTCCAATACTACCATCGGTCCATAGTAATGGATACCACGGTTCAAAATGAGTAAGCATCAATGGTTTTACTTCAGGGTGCTTGTGTAAGAAATAATTAATTCCATCGGCGTAACTATTTAATAGTTTTTTCAACCAGGGTGCTGCATTTTTATAATCGATTTTGGCTTCAATGGCATCAATTAATAATCTAGTTTCTAAGTCGTTGTATAAAAAAGATTGTCCTTTGATTTCGGCAAGACGACCCAATTTGTCAATGTAGTTCATTTCGACTCTTTTGAAATCATCTTCACATTGGGCATACAACATTCCAAAAACCGCATCGGCATCTGTTTTTCCGTAGATGTGAGCGATTCCCCAATTGTCTCTTACAATGGTGACTTGTTGGGCTAATTTTTGGAGTCTGATAATTTCTTTTTTGTCAATTTTTTGGGCAAAACCAATAGTTGAAAAACTTACAAAAAGAATTCCTATTTTATAAATAGTTCTGCAGTTTTTCATTTTATTTGATATTAAATTTTTCACCCTCATAGTAAATACTCATATCCAAACTCTTTATACCAACCGCATTATTTCTGGGTGCTTTTGTGATTCCCTTTGGGTTTTGAATTACTATTACTTCGCTTTCGCCAACAATTTCAATTTCTTTATTACGAACAATAATTGCGGTACTTTCGTCAATCCCAATTCCGATGTGAGTTCGAAATTCTACTAGGGCTGAAAGCAATCTGTTGTAACGGCTTCTTTTGAGAAAATGCTGATCGATAATCACGTTTTTGATTAAACCCAAACCTTCGGCAGTTTCTAGATTGTTGGAACGAATATTGTCAAAAGTGGCTGTATATTTAGATTCTAATTTTTGGTTTCCAGTTATCATGTGTTCGCACATTACGGCTGCTCCAGCACTTGTTCCCGAAATAGTGCTTCCGTTTTGATACGCTTGATGAATCGCTTTCAAAACTGGAGTATTGCTCACAACTCCCATAAAACGGGTTTGATCTCCACCACTTATAAAAATAAGTTTTGCCTTTTGTAAGGAATCGATCAAAACTTTATTTGATGCTGTTTCTTTGTTGAAATTCAACATTACAATTGGGTTTGGTGTTAATTTCTCCACCTGTTTTTTAAAATAAATGTAAGCACTATCAGGCTCTTCGCTTGACATCGGTAAAACAACTATATAATCCTTTTTCTCTAAAATTGAAATTGATAAGAGTTGAGTCATTAACTTATCGGAACGATTTCCTCCTCCTATAATAAAAAGTTTTCCTTTTGGGGTTTGAGAGTAGCTTGTGTTGCAAAGGAGCAGTAGCGAGAATACTGAAAATAATCTGTAAACAATATTTGCGGAAAATAGGGGAGTGCTCATAAATTTCTAAAGGAATTGATTTGATGGTATTTTTGTTTTTAAAAGGTTATATTCCGCTTAAAAGCACACCCTAATTCGATTATGGATTCCGTTTTAGCTATGCCGGCAATAGTATCTATTTTTTCATAAAGCAATTTTCTCATGTGATCGTGAT
>CAMBHH010000033.1 GCA_945866505.1 Flavobacterium psychrophilum | reverse complement strand
AGGTAAGTTACGTTTTCGAATCTCACAAACTTTTTTAAACCTTTTTTGAAAATAAATCTTCAACTTTAATTCTTTTGGCTTGTCAGGATTTCTAGGAACGTATGCGTCAATGCGGGTGCAAAAGTAGTGCGTTTTTTCAGTTTTACAAGGCTTTTTGCAATCTTTTTTGAAAGTATTTTTTAAATCATTGGCTTTTTGATATTTACAAGGATGTTTTTTGAAGATTTGTGTAGGTATGACAATTTGAATTTTACAAAGAATAAATACGATCATCTATTAGTTACTCATTTGATTGCAAAAAAACTATTAAGATTACTACATAAAAATTATGGCTTTGATTGAGAACTTTTAACTTTCCTTTTATCCATTTAAAATGTTTCTCCTGCATTAAGGTAGAATGCTTTGGAACGTCGTCCCCAGGCATAATTCAGAACCAGATTTGTTCGAGTGGCTTTGTCAATTAAAATTCGTAAACCTACTCCAACAGCAGGTTGAACATATTGAAAAAGTTGGATTCTTCTGTCCTTATCGCTAGCAGAAGTTAAATTTCCAAACACAGTTCCACTAATTAACTGATTACAACTTATAGGGAAACGATATTCTGATTCAAAATACACCATTTTTTGACCACGAAACAATCCTTGAATATAGCCTTTTCCACTTCTACTTCTTTGATCCCAACCAATTGAAGGTAAATTCAAATAAGGAACTGATCCTGAAGTCAAAAACTGACCAGTTGCCCATAAACTAAAAACATGTTGCTTATTGTACTTGCTTAAAGGCAAGAAATACCGATACTCCATGAACAGCACATTGCTAGCGTGTTGACTTTTAGTGATGGCTGGGTTGAATCTTAAATTAATATTGGCAAACATTCCGTGATTCGTATTGATTTGATTGTCCCGAGAATCATATAACAAATTTAGGCTCAAACCATTCACAAAATATTCATTTTCATTATAATCATAATTAATGCTATAATTGTAATGATTGGTTAATTGCCCCGCGGCAATATCTAGATTATTGTCGGTTATCGTGGTGTACCAATCCAAATGAACTCCAGCACCTACATAATAATTGCTTTTAACTTCCCAAGAAGCTGTTTGATGAAACTTTAAATAATTATAGCTCATCGGCTCTTCTAAATCACTCAAATTGAAATATTCCTCTCTATGTTTTGGGGGAATAAGATCAGTTCCCAGTCCGTAATTGGGTTGCGAAAAGATATAAAAACGCCAATCCCCACTCAAAAACAACTTATTATTATTGAGCATTAAACTATTCTTGACATTTACAAGCAATTGTTCCTTTTCTGTAAAAGTAGCACCAAGATTAACCGATGAATATTTATCATCCTCCTTCTTCGCTTTGAATGTATATTGAGTAACAAATCCATAGGAAAACCCAGTGGCTGGTTGAGAACCAATGACCGGAATAAGAAGAAAAAAATTATTTTTTTTTGGTTTTAAAACCAGAACAGAATCTTTCTTTTTGAAGAGTTCAGGTAGCGATTTTATAGGGCATAACTTTGTCGTATTATCTAAATTTTGAGCTTTTACACTAACTTGAAGGAAAACAAAAAACAAAAAAATAATAAGTAATAAATGTCGTTTATTCATAAAACAAATCTACAAAAAGATCAGAACATATTTGATATTATTGAGTTTATAACTCTTTAGTACAATTTTCAAATAATCAACAAATAGAAACATTGAATTAAAAAATTATTTTTTAATAACTTCTTCTTTTTTAATTAAACCTTTATTATTGAGTTCGGTTTTAACAGCTAAAATTATTTCATCAATAGTTTCATCTGCTTTGCTAGGATTCAATGTTGATGTTGTTCCAGACCATAAGAGCTTATTGGATTGAACGTCGTAAATATTGGTTTCGACATAATAAGTCTTGTTTTCTTCATAATATCCAGGCGTTGCATACATACTTCCACCATAACCCCAACCTGCGTAACCCCCATAAAAACCACGACCATAACCCCACGCACCGTAATAAGTTGAACCTTGTACATAATCTGTAGTTTTTGCTACATCTGTCAAACGCATCAATATTATAGCCTCGATGCCATCCTTTAATAAATCAGCTACAGCCAAATTTTGGTTGTTTTGTCCAGATTTTAGATAATTATAAGAAGCTACAAAATTTCCTTTTGAAGAAGAGGCTACTATCTTATCTTCGGCAATTCTTCTAGAAGAATCATCTTTTAATTGCGCAATGACCAATACTTTATTGTAAGATTTCACAGTTTCTGCATTTAAAGATGGGTCGGTCCAAGTTTTAACAATCTGAGTAGACGGACTACAGCCTGAAAATAAACCTATTAATAGTGCTGAAAATAATAATTTGAATTTCATAATTGTCGATTTTGTTTATTTATAAAAGTAAGTGAATCTATAATTTGTATTTTTTTTAAAATCTATATCCAACTTGAATCATGTAGCGATACCCTACACTCGTAGTGCTTTTAGCACCTGTCTTTTGAAATTCGCCCGTATCGTTGCCAATAGAACCGCTATAACCTGGAAATTTATCCCTTAACGCTTCATTCAATTTATCAAAAAATAATTGTCTATCTTCAGTTGATAAATTTGCTCCTAATTCCGCTTTCAATTTATATCCTGCAACACCAGGTCCAATAAGGATCATATCAACAGCAAAACGTTTCCAAAAAACAAACTGATAGCCCATTTGAAAACCAACGGTGTGGATATTAATTCTTAAGTCTGAATCCACTGTTTGCGGAGCATTACCCTCTTTTGTAAATTCCCAACTATGTTTCTTATCAAAAGTATTGAAAGAATAATAAGGACCAATATAAACTCCTCGTGGTGCATTATATTTATTCAACTTAGACAAATAAAAGCGATAATCTCCTGAAATATGAAAACCTTGTTCTGAAAGTATTGATTTTGCTTTCAATTGAGAGTCATCAATAAAATTGAAACTAGGAAGACCTGCTTGCCCTATATTGACAGAAACAGTGTGATTGTTTTTTAAAACTCTTTCGTATCCAAAAATGATAGATTGACCTCCAAAAATGAGCGGATTAGTGATGTTGAGACGAATTGTATTCTTAAATTCTCTCTCTGGTTTGTAAACCGAATCTGAAGTTTGAGCTTTTAATCTTAAACTGCTGACAGACAATACAACAACTAGAATAAATAAGCCTTTAAAGCTTTTTGTGTAGTAATTTTTCATTAGATGTAATTAGTATTAAACAAAAATCAATTTATAAAATCAAAATTCGTAAAAAAAAAAGAATTAATAGTAAAATTAAAAATAAATTTATAATTTAAATGTTATAAAAATTAATTATTAGATAGCAATTCGCTAAAATCATTACATACCAAAATTTTTAAACAATTCTTGATAATTTGGATTATTTGGGTCTAATTGCTTCAATTTTAGTACAGTTTGCATTGTTTTAGTTTTATTATTTGATTGAATATAAACAAATGTAAGAGCGTAGTATAATTCCGAATCAGATGGATTTAATTGTATTCCTTTCAGTAAAATCGTCTCGGCTTGTTTCGCTTTTTGGTTTTGATTCAATAACAATCCATAATTGTAATACAATCTAGGATTAGAAGATTTCAATTCCACCGCAGTTGCAAAAGCTTTTTCGGCTGATGCAATATTATTCATTTCATTATACAACAAAGCCATATTGTAATATATGCGTTCGTTTTTAGCATCATTTTTTAAAGCAGATTCTAAGGCTTTCAAAGCTTGTATATTCTTGCCTTGCGAATTATAAGTGGCTGATAAATTAAGCCAAGCATAGTTCATATTACTGTCTTTTTTCAACCCACGTAAGTAAAACTTTTCGGCATTGGGATAATCTTTTAACTTTAAATAATAATCAGCCAACATCACATTTCCAGTCGAAAAATCAGTTTGAAAACGCAATGATTTTTCTAATTCAATTTGTGCCGATGAAAATGCTTTTTCATATTGCGATGCTACTTGCTCTTTTGGAATAGTTATGTATAAATCTGCTGCTGCAATTCGTACAGCTCTCACTTTATCAGACAATAAAGGTCCAACTGCCTCAATCCAACTTTCGGCTGGAAATGATGCTAAACTTCGCAAAGCTCGATATCGAATTTGGGCTTCTTTGCTGGCTAATCTGGCTAAAATTGTATTTAAACTGGTTTGCGTTTGAATGGATCCTAGATAAAAAGTAGCTGTTGCTTTAATGATTTTTGGAACAAATTTGTTGTCAATAAGTTTCGTCAAATGTTTTTCGCTTTCCGAATCCAATCGACTTCCTGGAATCAAATCATCGGCAAAATGATACTTTCTTCTAGGACCATACCAACTAGTTACCGCTTGAGCCAAAACTTTTTCGGACTTATCTTTATGGCAGTTGCTACAAGCATTAGGAGTTCCATATTTTACAGACAAATCTGGTCGAGGTACCCTAAAACTATGATCGTGACGAAAATCATTGCCCATATAGAATTTACCTGGCATATGGCAGTTTTTACACTCTGCTGCTGGAGTTCCTTTTTTATGAAAAGTATGCGTTGGAACATCATATTTAGCAGGAGTATGGCAAATCGTACAGGTTTGATTTCCGGCGCGTTTGAGTTTTACAGAATGCGGATTATGACACGTACTGCAAGTCACTCCTTTGTGAAACATCTTGCTTTGCAAAAAGGAAGTATAAATATAATCCTCGTCATCTACCTGACCATCAGCGTGATAGTTTTCTGTATCTGGAATTGCTGGAATATAATTGTCCATAATTTCTGGACTGTCAATATGCGAACGGTTAAGTTCTGAAACACGAGCATGACAAGGAGCACAAGTCGTCAATTCTTCGGTTTGTTTGGAGTTTTTGGCTAATTTCATAAAACTACCCACCACCCTTTCTCCTGTTTTATAGTCGCCATTAACAAAATCGACGTGCTGTTTTCCTGCTCCGTGACAACTTTCACAACTTACGTTAATTATTGAATAGCTCGTTTTATAGCTATCTGTTTTAATATCATAATTCTTTTTTAGATTGGTCGAATGACAACTGGCGCACATTGTATTCCAATTTTGAGCATTTCCAGTCCAGTGCAACCAATCGTGTGAAGGAATATTTTGACCGGCATATTGGTTGAACCATTTCTTTTTATTCACATCCCAACTCAATCTAGGCACTTGCAAACGTCCGTCAGGAAATTGAACCAAATATTGTTGCAAGGGTTTATACCCGAAAATATATTTAATTTCGAAATCGTGATTTTTTCCATCATCTCCCTCAGTATTAATATAGAATTTAGCCCCTTTTTTATAAAAACGACTCGTAACTCCATCAGCTGTGAAAGTAACATTATTGAAATCCCCTTTTACAGTAGAATCATTTGGTGGCAACATCGACATATAATGATCGGAATGTTTCCATTCATTAAATTCAGTGGCGTGACATTTTTTGCAAGATTGGTCTCCTAGATAAGCAGCAGATTGCGATTGAATATCCTTATAAGTAACGTATTTTGAAGTGCAGCTATCGACAATAAAAACTCTGAAAATTACGAGAAGAACAACAAAGATTACTATCAGTAATATCGATTTTTTATACATAAAACGCTTTTTAGCAAAAGTATTTAATTTTAAATAGATGCGGAGAAATGCTACTAATTAAAATTTAAATTTATTTTTTGATTTTACTTTCTACCTCATTATTCTTTTTAAATACCTTAATATCGCCATCATAGGATATTGAACTGCGATTATTACTGTTAATTGTAAGAGTTGCGGAACCTTCAAAATAGACCAATAACGTCATAAAGTAAGAATCATTAGCTCCTTTAAGGTCTATTTTGATCACGTAGTTTTTTTTCTCTTTTTCGATACTATAAACGCTAGGTTTTCCCTCAAATTGCATTCCGCCATCGCCTCCATAACCACCACCAAAAGCCCTTCCAACAAACGGTAAGTCGCATTTAATTATATCTGAATGAAACTCTGCAAAATAATCCGACGTCAAATTGAAAGATCTTCCTCCCTGAGGCAGCATTCTATCAGCGACAAATACAAATTCTTTAGCATCTACTAAAAGTGCTATCTGATTTTGTTTTTCTAATTTCTTTTCTTCTTTTAATTGCTTTTTACTTTTTTCTTGAGCAGTGCCGATCGTAAATGATAAAGCAGTGAATCCAATTATAAAAATCACGGCTAAACTAAAATTCAATTTTGTTTTCACATTCATATAAAATTAAAAATCATTGAAGAATTCAACTGAAATAGGTTTAAGAAATAGTCTAATTTAAAATTTAAGCTAGAACAAAAAAAACTGCAAAATCAATGAAAGTGCAGCTTTTTTTGAAAATTTATTCTTTTCTAATGTTTAAAATCAAAGGAAACTGCCCCTCCTAAACCAAATTGGTAAAGAGAAGAATTATTTGGATAAGTAACAGCACCCCAACCAGGATAAAAAATAGTTTGACCACCATAACTTGCCCAAATCGTTTGAAAATAGGCTTGCAATTTAATAGAAACTACCTCTGAAGCTTTGATTTTAACACCTGCTTTAAAGTCCCATGCAAATTTAGCACTAGTACTTTGATCTCCTGAAACCCAACCTACCCCAAAGCCTAGACCTGCAAAGGGTTTAACACTTGTATTGCCTGTTGGAAAATAATTATTACCTGCAATTAATACATAATTAATGGCGGAACTATCATTTCCTACATTCGCCTGCGCCACTTTAAATGGAGCATTAAGACTTGGAGCAAAGACAGGAGTGTTAGTGTCCATTCTTAGGTATTTCAATTCTATTGATTTTGTTGGTCTCACATAAAACTCAAGACCAGCGCCATATTGAAAAGCATCTTGAATTTCTACATACGAGGAGTTATTATATATTCGGTCCTGAAAAGTATAACCTCCGTATAAGTTAAGCCCAGCATCTCCCTGACTTTGTGCTTTAACACTTATTGCACTTAATAAAATTCCAGTAATCAGTAATAGTTTTTTCATAGTTTTTGTTTAGTTTAATGTTCAAATTTTAATTGTTTTATTTATACATTTTAAAAAAAAATTTAGCAAATATATTCAATTAATCCTTATATTTTAGTAAATCTACATTCATATTATAAAGTTTATTCTATGTATTATCAAAGCTTTTATTCTGTACAATAGTATAAAACCATTTAGCAATTAATCATATTGAAATTATATTGAAAATAGTTTTTATTTGACTTTTTTATAGTCTAAATATTTGCATTAATCGGCATCTGGTGAGTCTGTCAAAGGCTGATGTTTTTTATGAGGGATGGTCCAACGCACATCCAGTCTGAAAATATTGGTCGTCCATTCCGGATTCAAACTTTTGGCAGCTCTATCTAACTGAATATGATAAACAAAATTCAAAGTCCACTGTTTGTCAAGGATATAACCCGCGCCAAAACGTTGACGAAAGCGTTCAAAATACCCTTTTTCAAGCGTGTAAAACAACTCAAAATCACTAATGCCGTACCAAGAATTGGGTTGCCAAGGATTTTTCCCAATAGGGAATTCAATTGCAAACCGACTTCGGAATCGATTATTGGTCTCATTCAAACTTTGATCCTCATAATGAAAATTACGCAACTCATACCGAGTATAATTAGAAATATGCAGATTAAACTTATTACGTAAATTGATCTTCTCCCCTAAAACATATCGTATTTCTCTATTGTCTTTATTCGCGGCAGAGTTATCCCTATTCAACCTTAAAAAAGAGCCCACCTGAAGCTGCAAATTATCCTTTGGTCTGTATACAAACAAACCAGGAAGTCCAATATACGTTGAAATGATTTTGCTATCTGTATTATTTATATAACCTAAATAGGCGGTTATAAAAAAATCTTTACTAAAGGCATAAGTTGGAATGATTATCACACGATACTCATTGCTTATTGCTTCTTGTGCTTGCACAGGCTTTGAAAACAACAGACAAGCCATCCAAACAAAGAATGCTACAAGATATATCGTGCTAATTTTATCTTTCATTTTATACAAATCCCATGTAAATGTATTTTTTAATGATGGTTACAAATGAAGTACAATTCTTAATTCTCCAGTTAATTTTTAGCTGCTTTTCCTTTCCCTATTGGTATTCCAACTGTTAAATAAAACGACCTGTTGTACTGCTTTGGAGTTATATCTCCCTTATTAACTGACACTAAGCCATAATAATAATTAACCCCCAAGTTCATTCCATTACCTTTTAACAGTCGGTAACCAGTACCCAAAACTAATCCCGCATCAATACTATTCAATTGGTTGCGAATGTTATTTTTATAAGTAAGATTTTCGCCTTCGTAATCCCTATTGAACTCGTCATAAGCTTTGCTTAATAATCCCAACTGCACTCCAGATTTGACATAAATATTTTGATTTATCTTATATTTTACAGCTATAGGAACATTAAAATATTGGATTTTACGTTCAATTGTAGCTCCTGCAAAAGCTGCATCCAAATTTTCATCGTTCAAAGGATATAGTGCCAATCCATTAGCGCCCATAGTCGATTTTACAATGACTCCAGTGCTAACCAGCCAAGACGGATTTTTAAGTTTATAATCAAAATAAAAACCAAGATTGAAATTAGCTCTTGAATCAGCTTCCTCTAGATTAGAAATGTTCGAAAAATTGACACCACCTTCTAAACCAAACTCAACTCTTGGAGAATTTAGCTTGTCGCCAAAGAGTAAAGAAATCAAAATCTGGGAATTTGCTGATTGGGAAAATATTAAAACCGTTAAAATCAAGAAAAATTTTTTCATAATAAAAAAGTTTTATAGCCCAAATCGGTATTGAAGACTGGTTAAAAATTGCTTACGACTTCCTAAAAATCCATACTCTGCTCGTAACATAAAGTGTTTATTGTATTGATATTGTGTTCCTAAAAGGAAATTCCAAGCATCTTGTGGTGCTTTTTCAAGCGAATATTGCACTGTCGATGATTCGGCAGTACTCAAAGCACCATCTATCGCTGCTAAAAAACTTCCAGCGGCATCAAGTGCACGATTTGCTGTAGCATATTTTGTAGAATTCACTGGATTTGCCTGCTGTAAAGGGCTTAATCCATTCCACCAGGTATCAACCGCAGTTTGTTTCTCCTCCACTTTTAAAATGCCCTGATCCACTTTCGCTTGTGCATTGCCACCAGAAATAAAATCAGATAATGGCAACGAACCAGCAGTACCGCTTTTAAGATGAACTCTAAATGCACCAGCCCAAAAAGTTATGTTACTTTCGGGCTTTTTTAATTTAAAAGACTTTCCTATTCTAGGCCCAAAAACAAAAGTCATCGCTGGTTTATCTAATTCTGCTAAATCTGTCCAAGCTACGTTCATATCAAGTGCTAACCATCCACCACCGATTCCAATTGTTGGAGTCAATCCCAACCCAAAGGTAGTACCATTAAAATTTGCTTTAGTACCAAAATCATATATTTCACTCCAATTATTACTATCATCAGGAACCCATATCCCTGCATCTATTGCCGTAGAGGTATTTACTTTTCCAAGAATTCCATATACATTTAAAAACGGAAGTAACCAAATATCGGGTCTGATGTTAATAGCCTCAGCTGCTGCCGATGCATTATTGAACCGAACAACTTGATCTAAATTGTATTGTGTTCCATTATTGAATCCAACATCCAAATTATTAATTACAAGACTTGATTCCTGCCAAAAATAATTTACGGAAACTCCTGCGGAATAGGGTAACTGATAGCCTTTTTGCGACACCTTTTTGCCCCAAATTGGCAAGGAATAGGGATAGTCAACTGTTTTTAAACTATCTATTACTTGTTCATTATTTTTTGTAATGACTTTATTGGTATAAACTTGACTAAATACAGGAATATATCCCCATAAAATAAGTAAAATTATAAGTCTGAAGTTCAATCTACTAGTATGTAGTTTTGTAAAATATTGCATTGTAATATGTGTTAAGTTATGCATAGAATTGTGTTTTTTTTACTTCGGAAAAACAAAATTCACAACCGTTCTAATTCCAAAATCTGGTTTGCCATTGGCTGGCATCGACACAGGAATTCGAGGTCCAATAGCTAATTGCACCATCTGAGTACCAAGTTTTGTAATACCACTTATAGTTGGGTTAAAAAATACAGCGGTGGTATTTGCTTCCCAATTTTGAGTTATTTCAAAATTACCTCCTACTCCTGCGCCACTTTTCCAGTTGTAAACAAAGAAGGGTTGCACAAACATTTGACTAACGGCAGCTCTGTCTTCATTTCCAACAATCGACCATATTTGATTGACCAATGCACCGTAAGTCCAACCGTTAGTTTGTTTCAAAACTATTGCAGTTGGTCCAACACCTAATTTCTCAGTCCCCAATAATTTATCTGTAGCAGTTGGTACCAAAATCGCTGGTCCAACACCCCAGGTCAAACCTTTTTTGGCTTCGGCTGGAGAGAAAAAAGCACTAACTAAAGCATCACTTAAACCAGTTTGTTTTAGACCTGGCGCTATTATATCCTGCTGTGTGACGATTGGAAGTACTACGCGACTTATCAAATTCCATTTTTCAGAAATTGAAATCGGAATTACGGGTTGAAAATTTAACGTGTTTCTAGAACCGTTATAAGCACCTATCCCAACATCGGTATTGTTTTGAAAAGGCACACTGATAAGAGAGGCAATCGGATTGGATAATTTCTTAGCTAAATCTGCCGCGCTTACAGCGGGTTTATCTTGGGCTATTGCCTTTCCTATCGTTAAGAAAAAAGCACCAATTATTAGAAGTGCTATATATTGAAGGTTTAAGTTTTTCATTTTTTGTAACAGTATTTTATTTTTTTTAATTTTAAAAAAGTTTACAATACCAATAGTACAGAATTGACGATGAATATTGGTTTTTATAACTACTTTACCAATTCGACTTGCGGAGGCATCCAAGTGCCATCAAGAATAGACTGGTCAGCCCAATAAGCACGTATATATAAAGAGAACTTTCCTTCGGGTGCTGGAACCCAATTGCTTTCTTTGTCCTTGCCTGGGGATCTAGTCCCAAAATACAAAGTTAGTGAACCATCCTTGTTGTATTTCAGGAACGATTTACTTTTTGTACCAAGCGAATATCGACCCAATGCATTTGGATAAAACAAATGATGTTCATTGTAAAGAGTCATGGACCAGAACCCCTTTACTGGCGGCTCTTGTCCTTTTGCGAAGGTAACGGTGTAATTGTTTTTACCATCTAATTGTTCGCCGTTGCTGTCAAAATCGCGGTAAATATATTTTGTCTCATTCGGTTTATTGTCATACATATTCGACTTGGCAGTAGCCGTACGCAAGATATAATCTGTTCCCCATTGTGCATTATTTATTGGCGAATTCCAACCATTACCTGCCGGCCGCCCGTTATATTTCCACTGCGTTAGCGGAGCAATCAACTCTTTGTCGGCTGCAATAAAAGAAGCTATCAAATCCTTTTTTACTTCGGGATTTATGGCAGCCGCATCAAACACAGAATTAATCCAGTTATAAATGGCTTCCTCGCCAGGAAGTGGCGATACTAATTTCATCACGCCCGGAAGTTGGTCGTAATATTTTTCAGGAGTCACCCATTTTGTTTCGCCTCCTGCTCCAGTTTGTGTGGGAAAACGTGGCACTTTGCTCCAATCTACCGTTTTCATTTTTCCATCAAACTGGCTCAAAGGGTAGAATACAATTTGGTTAAGAAATGGTTGAACTGCTTTACTGTCTTTTGCAGTATCGTCTTTGAAAATTCGAGGAATAGAAAACACCAATTCAGTAGAAGAACGAACTACCGCAGTAATTCCAGCTGGAGTTTCTCCTTTCCAATTTGGTCCCACTATCATATAGAAACCGGGCTTGGTCCCATAGGGTTTTCCTATTTCGGCGAACTCATCAGTTCTTGCATCATACAAAGCATACACCCAAAAACGTTGCCCAAAATCTGGTACCTGAAATACAGTAGGTTCATTGTCTAATGCTAAGAATCCTGCACCATACACAACATCCTGATTAGGGCAAGCCACAAAGGTTTGGTCTGGTTTAACATAATTATCAAGCATACAATTTACACCAATAGGAGCCATTGGTATTACACCACCATTCCATCCCGGTACATTACCATTTTGACTAGTCACATAAGCAAATGCAGCTCTACGATTATGCGAATTAACCATAGTATACCCCCAAACATAAGCCATTTTACCAACCATTTGAACATATTCTTTAGTCATCGCAGAACCAGATGCAGGTCCGGAAACTTCTGCAGCTGTTGTAGGAAATGGCACTTGTTGTGCCTGAATTTTGAAAGCTACTAGTAATAGTATAGCAAGCAATAGTGTGGTTAATTTGTTTTTCATTTTGTTTAGTTCTATTTGAAAACGGTCTACAAAATAGTGATCGTTTGTGATAAAAATATACATTAATAAATATTTATTCCTTGGTAAAATATAATATAACATCTCGCACTAAATCGCAATGTTCCACCGTTCTTTACTTACTTTCACAAATTAAATAGTAGGACATTCTCATTGTATCGGTTGTTTTTGTATTATTAAACTATCTTTATTTAAAATGTGCAGTAATAAAACTTCCATATTTTGCGATAAATACGTAAATTCTCTTTCTATTTATGGAATCGGAAAGATTTTGAAACACCCAATCCCAATGTCCATGTGTCATAAATATTAAATTTTAAATCATAGGTAAGTCCTGCACAAAACTCCCATTGCCCGCCAATTTCCAAACCATATTCATAGCCAAGCCTCATTAAAGTCAAATCTCCTTCAGGTGCAAACTCCTTTCCAAAGCCGACAATAAAGGAACTGTGCTCCTTTGGTTTAAAAACTGCCACAGGCACAATAGCAATTGGTCTATTGCGTTCTACTGCACTTCCTTTTTCTTCGCCTTTCACTTTAAAACTCTCGAGCATCATATCACCATGTAATCCAATCGCCACATGAGATGAAAGCCAATAGTTATAATCTAAACCCCACGATGGCACAACGAACCATTTGTTCCCTCCGTCGGGACTTTCTCCGTCAGTAATATGGGAATGACTAATGAATAATGAAAATTGTTGCATTCCTTTTTTACTTTCATTTTCACTATGATCTTTGGATTCTTGAGCACATATTTGAAATGAAATTAATAAAAAAAAAGAACAGAAAAGTATATTTTTTGCAAGCAGTTTCATAATCCCCTTTAAAATAAAATTTTAATTCTTTTAAAAAAACCAACGATTATCAAAGTTGATAATCGTTGGTTCCAAGATTCTTAAAAGTTACTATTCCTTGCTAAAAGCTCTGGCTGCTTCTCTTTCCAAATCAAGATATTGTTCTTTTCCAGTGTTCACAGTTACAAAACTAATTTCTCCACCCTCAAATTCTCCCGGAGAGGAATATTGTTTACTCACTGGGTCCCCACTGTCAAAACCTACGCAAAGTCCATCGCCCACAAGGGTAAACTTGCCTACTTGTGCGGTCATCGCTCCAGTAGCTACAACTTTGTCGTTGATATACAATTTAGCAGTCCCTATAGATTCACCGTGTTCTCCAGCTTTCTCTTTGGTAAATTCCATACCAAAAGTATATTTTCCGGGTTTTAATGATTCTGATGAAACTATTTGTTGTTCTTTGATACCCAAGAAATTATATACATAATACAATTTATGATCTTTGATAAATAAGCTATGACCTCCAAAACGAGAACCGTGTGCAAAAACAACTCCTGATGCATCAGCTTTAATCTCAACATTGGCAATAATTTTAAATGATTTGCCTCTTACACTAACTGCCACAGCTTCTGGAACTTGGCTAGTATGAGGATAATAAGTATAACTATCTTTCTCCAGTTCTTCCGTTGGTCTTGGAATAGTAATGATTTGCATAGTAGTACGATCGTCTAAAGGCAATGCATTGTTTTTCTTAGCTTCATCCAACCACAAAGCTTTCATCGCTTCTAATTTGTCCGGATATTGTTTGGCTAAATCTTTTGACTCTGACCGATCTGCTTCCACATTATACAATTCCCATTTGTCTTGGTCAAATTTTCCTTTATCGGTTAATGGTGCGTGTACTGCAACGGCTTTCCAACCGTCTTGCCATACAGCACGAGTTCCCAACATAGAAAAATACTGTACGTGCTTTTGGGTTGGAGCATTAGGTTTTGCATCAAAACTATATTTCATTGAAACTCCTGATAATGGATATTGTTCTACTCCTTTATATACTTTTGGCATTTCCAAACCACAGATTTCTAAAATAGTAGGTACAATGTCAACAGCATGATGGTATTGATTACGCACTTCGCCACGAGCCTTAATTCCTTTTGGCCAAGTAATAGTCAACGGACAATCTGTTCCTCCTGCATAATTGGAATAGCGTTTAAACATTTTGAAAGGCGTTGACAATGCTGCTGCCCAACCTGTTGGATAATGCTCATAAGTATTTGGGCCTCCCAATTCATCGATCAATTTCATGTTTTCGGCTAAATCATCTGGGAAACCATTAAAGAATTTGTTCTCATTTACAGAGCCGTTTGGAGTTCCTTCTCCAGAAGCGCCGTTATCAGAAGCATACATAATAACTGTATTCTCATATTGTCCTGTTTTTTTCAAATAATCAACAATACGACCAATCTCAACATCAGTATATTCTGAGAAAGCGGCATACACTTCGCACAATCTAGAGAATAATTTCTTTTCATCGGCACTTAATGTATTCCATGGGCGCACTGCGTCGGCTCGGTTTGCCATATCTGCTGGCATAGGATTAAACTCAGTCAATTTGGTGCCTTTTGGTAATATTCCCTTTTCAATCATACGAGGCAATACCCATTTGCGATAGGCATCATATCCGTCATCAAACTTTCCTTTATATTTGGCAATGTATTCTTGCGGAGCTTGGTGCGGAGCGTGATTCGCTCCCGGACAATACCACATAAACCATGGTTTAGAAGGGTTAGCCGATTTTTGATCGCCAATCATTTTTATAGCTTGATCGGCTAAATCTTTCGACAAATGATATCCTTTTTCAGGACCATAAGGCGCTTCGATAGCGTGATTGTCTTCAGTCAAATCAGGATAAAACTGATTGGTTTCTCCGCCAATAAATCCATAAAAACGATCGTATCCTTGTTGCAATGGCCATTGGCTTTTATTAGCCCCGGCAGACAAATCCGTTTCTGGAACGTTGTGATTTTTACCTAGCCAAAAAGTACTCCAACCGTTATCATTTAAAATTTGAGCCATCGTTGCCGCTTGTGCTGGCAACTGGCAGCTAAACCCCGGATAACCGTTGGCGCCTTCGGTGATAACTCCCATTCCATTCAGGTTATGGTTACGACCTGTATTGATACAAGAACGTGTTGGCGAACAAAGGGCAACGGTTTGCCATTGCGTATAGGTCAACCCATCGGCGGCCAATTTATCCATTGTTGGCATGTTTATTCTTCCACCATAAGGCGACCAAGCTGCTAACCCAGTATCATCGTAAAGAATAAATAGAATGTTTGGAGAACCTTCCGGTGCTTTTTTACGCACAAATGGAGCCCAGTCGGGTTTAGAATCGCGAACATCCAATTTGATGTCTCCCTTGAAAGCGGGTGTTTGTGCCTGGCTACTAAAGCAAAATAATGTCATTACTGCAACAAACAATGAGGTGATTTTAGTTTTGATTTTCATTTAGATTTTTGGTTTTAAGATTGATTTTACTAAAAAAGACGGTATAGTTGAAAATAATAAATTCATTTTTTGCAGTCGAAAAGCGTTTCGACTTACAGGCTTATATATCAAAAATTAGTAAGAGTTCTGCATATTCAAGAACTAATCACAACACAAACGTAGTAAAACATTAGCCTCTTTTTTAACTGCTTTTGATTAAGAAAATCTGTTTTTTTAGTAACTGTCAGTAAAAAAGCTCTCAGTCCAAGTTTATCAAGGGTTTTTAGTTCATTTTATGACTAAATTATTTGTTTTGAAATATAATTCAGGACAAAAAATTATATATTTGCTTTTAAAATACCTTTAAAAAAATGAACTACTCCGTCTCGGAATTAATTTGTTATTTTGGAGGATTGATGGGAATACTGCTTTTCATAGTAACCTTGTCGACCTCTCAAAAAAGTAAAACAGTAAAATACAGTCTTGCTGCCTTCTTAATAGTTTGGTCCATTGTGGTGCTCTTTGGAACTCTAATTTATTCTGGAAAAATCATTTATGTAATTCATTTATTCCGCATTGATAGCCCGCTCCATTATTTGATGGGACCAACCGTTTATTTTTTCACCCTTTCCACCCTCAAACCAGAATTTAAATTCAAGGTAAATCTACTCCTCCATCTAGCACCTTTCCTCTTCAATTTAATCGAGTTTTTGCCTTATTATTTTAATACAACTGAAAACAAATTAAGCAATTATGAAAATCTGATGACACAAGGAAGCGTTATAATGCCAATACATTATCTACTAAAAACATGTAGTGTTTTAGCCTATTTTGTGGCACAGCTTTTTCTGTTTAAGAAATACCAAATGAATAAATTACAAGTAAAAAAATCCAACCAGTATCAGATTTCTTGGTTCATTCTTTATTTTGGATGTCAATTCATTTTGACTTTCGCCGGTCTTTTAGATCATTTTTCTGGATTAGATTTATTTGGCGACCCGTACCGATTTATTATAAAAATGACTGCATTTTTCTTGTATTGCATTATGATTGGCTTACTTTTTTTTCCCAATTTACTGTATGGAAATGCAACGGTAAAAGAAGAAATCAAAGAAAAATACAGCCATTCCAAACTCTCTCATGAAGCTAAGATTGAAATTTTAAACAATTTGAATTCTTACATGAAAGGAGAAAACAAACCCTTTCTAAGTGAGAAAATTACAATGGCAGAAGTGGCAAAAATTATTAAAATAAGCACGCAACAAGTATCGCAGGTTATCAACGAAAAAACCAATTTCAACTTCAACGATTATGTGAATAGCTTCCGGATTGAAGAAGCTAAAATAATGCTCCTATCGAATACTTATTCCAAACTAACGATTGATGCTATCGCACAGAAATCGGGTTTTCATTCTAAATCGGCTTTTTATGTAGCTTTCAAAAAACACACGGGGACTACACCAAAAGAGTTTATAGCCACTGGATCTAAAGAAATTTCATCTAATCAACGTGAAAAAAGTACAGTTTAAAAGCCTTGCTTTCCTTATATTTTAGGAATATTCAATTAGCGCTGAGCCCACAAAACAGCAATGCAATTCCAGATAATATATTGGAGACTAATATTGCACATGTTTCAGAATTACTCTCTGAACTGCGGCAAGAAGCGAATCTAAAAGTATTTCAAAAACAGACCTAGTTTCATTTTATTTTAAATCACAACTCTAGTTCTAAATTTTGAATACTGCTTCCCTATTTGAGCATCCATTGTACTTAGAACTACAGCAAAAAAACTAAATTGTAGACCAATTGTACCGAAAAACAGTCAATCGATTTGAGAGTTGTAGAATCCCAAGCCTAAGTCAAACTAATAAAATATGCCTTTAGAGACTAGTTTTTTATTCAAAAGTTTGATTATTAAATTGCAACAAGCGATACTAAAAAAACTTTGTAAAATTAGTAATGACACCAGTTTTCATAAATCATTTCAAAATTTTATTAAATGCGAAAATGACTAAGTTAAATTTCAACTTTAGATATTTTTCAATTAAAAGTAAATATTTTAAAATTTATTATGCGTGCATACTATTTTTAATTATCTTTGAAATCGTTATAGTAAATAATGAAAGAGAAAACAATAGATTACATACTGCGAGCTACATGGCAAGCTGTATCGAGAATGTACAACGAAGAAGCTACCAAATACTCGGCAACTATGGCAACAGGTTTTACTTTGTTAAGCATTGACAAAGAAGGAGGAACTCCGTCAACAGCACTAGGTCCAAAGATGGGAATGGAAGCAACTAGTTTAACTAGGACTCTCAAAAACATGGAAGAAAAAGGGTTAATATACAAAAAGCCAAACCCAGATGATGGTCGAGGCGTGTTGATTTATTTGACCGATTTTGGAAAAGAAAAACGAGAATTATCTAAAAATACAGTTCTACAATTCAATAATGTGGTAAAACAAAATGTAACTCCTGAACAACTTCAAAATTTTATTGAAGTTTCAGAAATAATTAATGAATTAATTTCCGAAAAGAAAATATTTTAGAAGAAAAAGAGATTAGAATATAAATAATAGAAGATAGATTATTCTTTGTTAACTATAAACCATAAACAAAAAACTATAAACAGTTTAAAATGAAAAGAACTATCAAAAAAGTTGCAGTTATTGGATCCGGAATTATGGGTTCAGGAATTGCTTGTCATTTTGCCAATATTGGTGTCGAAGTCCTGCTTTTGGATATTGTTCCAAGAGAGCTCACCGATGCAGAAACCAAAAAAGGACTAACACTTGAGAGCAAAATCGTTCGCAACCGCTTGGTCAACGAACATTTCCAAAATGCTTTAAAATCAAAGCCCTCTCCTATTTATCATCAGAAATTTGCCAGCCGAATTACCACTGGAAATACTACTGATGATATGGCTAAGATTGCCAATGTAGATTGGATTATTGAAGTTGTAGTGGAACGTTTAGATATCAAAAAAATGGTATTCGAACAAATTGAAAAATACCGCAAACCAGGCACTTTAATTACTTCAAATACTTCTGGTATTCCAATTAATTTTATGAGCGAAGGAAGAAGCGAAGATTTCCAGAAACATTTCTGTGGAACACACTTTTTTAACCCTGCACGTTACCTAAAATTATTTGAAATTATTCCCGGCCCACAAACTTCAACTGAGGTTTTGGACTTCCTTACAATATATGGAGAGAAATTCTTGGGCAAAACTTCGGTCGTGGCCAAAGATACTCCCGCATTTATTGGAAACAGAATAGGAATTTTCGGAATCCAAAGTTTGTTTCATTTGGTTAAAGAATTGGGATTGACGATTGAAGAAGTCGATAAACTCACGGGACCAGTTATTGGAAGACCAAAATCAGCGACATTCAGAACGGTTGATGTGGTGGGTTTGGATACTTTGGTACACGTTGCTAATGGAATCTACGAAAACTGTCCGAATGATGAACAACACGAATTATTCAAATTACCGGATTTCATCAACAAAATGATGGAAAATAAATGGTTGGGAAGTAAAACTGGCCAAGGTTTTTATAAAAAAGTGGGAAGAGATATTCTGTCTTTAGATTTAGATACCTTAGAATATCGTCCAGCAAAAAAAGCTTCTTTTGCTACTTTAGAACTAACAAAAACCATCGATAAGCCAATAAATCGTTTCAAGGTTTTGGTAAAAGGAAAAGATAAAGCTGGCGAATTCTACAGAAGAAGTTTTGCTGCGATGTTTGCTTATGTTTCGAATAGAGTTCCAGAAATCACAGACGAATTATACAAAATCGACGACGCAATGAAAGCGGGTTTCGGATGGGAAAATGGTCCTTTCGAGATTTGGGATGCCATTGGTGTTGCCAACGGAATTGAAATGATTAAGAATGAAGGTTTAAGTTCACCAGCCTGGGTTAGTGAAATGTTGGGTTCTGGTATTTCAAGTTTTTATTCTGTTAAAGAAGGAGCTACTTATTTTTATAACATTCCGAATAAAACGCAAACCAAAGTTCCGGGACAAGATGCTTTTATCATCCTGAACAACATTCGTGAAAGCAAAAAAGTGTGGAGCAACAGCGGAGCAATCATCCAAGATTTAGGTGACGGAATTTTGAATTTGGAATTCCAATCCAAAATGAATACTATTGGTGGCGATGTTTTGCAAGCCATCAACAAAGCTATTGATTTGTCTGAAAAAGAATACCAAGGTTTGGTTATTGGAAATCAAGGAGCGAATTTCTCTGTGGGTGCCAATATCGGAATGATATTTATGATGGCAGTAGAACAAGAATATGAAGAATTGAATATGGCTATCAAAATGTTCCAAGACACAATGATGCGCGTGCGTTATTCTGGAATTCCAGTTGTTGTGGCGCCTCACGGAATGACTTTAGGTGGTGGTTGCGAAATGAGTATGCACGCCGACAAAGTGGTTGCTGCTGCAGAAACCTACATCGGATTGGTCGAATTCGGAGTTGGAGTAATTCCAGGAGGTGGCGGATCAAAAGAAATGGCGTTAAGAGCATCGGATTTATTCCGAAAAAACGATGTCGAATTGAATGTGCTACAAGAGTATTTCTTGACTGTGGCAATGGCGAAAGTCTCAACCTCAGCTCACGAAGCTTTTGACTTGGGAATATTACAACACGGAAAAGATGTGGTTGTAGTAAACAAAGACCGCCAAATAGCCGAAGCCAAAAAACACGCATTAATTATGGCAGAAGCCGGCTACACCCAACCGATTCGCAGAAATGACGTGAAAGTTTTGGGGAAACAGGCATTAGGAATGTTTCTTGTTGGTACAAACCAAATGGTTGCTGGAAAATATATTTCAGAACACGATTTAAAAATTGCCAATAAATTAGCTTATGTTATGGCTGGAGGAGATTTATCAGAACCAACATTGGTATCTGAACAATATTTATTGGATATTGAAAGAGAGGCATTCTTGAGTTTGTGTACTGAGAGAAAGACTTTAGAACGCATTCAGTTTATGTTAACCAAAGGAAAACCGCTTCGCAACTAGAAAAATAAGAACCAAGAAGCTAGAAGCAAGAAACAAGACAGTAACTGTAATTGTCTTTTCTCTTTCATCTTTCTTCTATTATCTAAAAAAAAATGAAAACAGCCTATATAATAAAAGCATACAGAACCGCCGTTGGGAAAGCACCAAAAGGCGTATTTAGATTCAAGCGCCCTGATGAACTCGCTGCCGAAACTATCCAGTTTATGATGAATGAATTGCCGGATTTCGACAAAAAGCGCATCGATGACGTTATGGTGGGTAATGCAATGCCTGAAGCCGAACAAGGTTTAAACGTAGGAAGATTAATTTCCCTGATGGGATTGAAAATTGAAGACGTTCCTGGTGTAACAGTCAATAGATATTGCGCATCTGGATTAGAAACTATCGGGATGGCTACAGCCAAAATTCAATCTGGAATGGCCGATTGTATCATTGCCGGTGGAGCCGAAAGTATGAGTTTTATTCCGATGGGCGGTTACAAACCCACGCCAGATTATGCCGTTGCTGCAGCAGGACACGAAGATTATTATTGGGGTATGGGATTGACTGCCGAAGCAGTAGCCAAACAATACAACATTTCGAGAGCAGACCAAGATGAGTTTGCTTACAACTCTCATATTAAAGCTTTGAAAGCACAAGCTGAAGGTAAATTCGACAAACAAATTGTTCCAATAACTATTGAGCAAACTTTCATTAATGAAAATGGTAAAAAAGAAACCAAATCGTATATCGTAAATAAAGATGAAGGCCCAAGGGCGGGAACTTCGGTTGAAGCATTAGCTGGTTTAAGACCTGTTTTTGCCGCTGACGGAAGTGTTACTGCAGGGAATTCATCCCAAATGAGCGATGGTGCTGCTTTTGTTTTGATTATGAGCGAAGAAATGGTAAAGGAGTTAAACCTCTCTCCTATTGCACGTTTGGTCAACTTTGCTTCAGCAGGAGTTGAACCAAGAATTATGGGAATTGGTCCGGTAAAAGCCATTCCAAAAGCCTTGAAACAAGCAGGGCTGCAATTGAAAGATATTGATTTAATTGAATTGAACGAAGCTTTTGCTTCTCAATCATTAGCCGTAATTAGAGAACTTGGTTTAAATCCTGATGTAGTGAATGTAAATGGTGGAGCAATAGCTCTTGGACATCCGTTAGGTTGTACTGGTGCAAAATTGTCCGTTCAATTATTTGACGAAATGAAAAGAAGAGGAAACAAATATGGAATTGTTTCTATGTGTGTGGGAACGGGACAAGGCAGTGCAGGAATTTATGAATTGCTTTAGAAGAGAAAAGAGCAAAGATGCAAGAAAAAAGAACTTGTATAAATGAGACATAATTTTAAGAACTTGAAAATTTGGATTTTAGGTATGGACATTACCTATTCGATATATAAACTAACTTCAACATTTCCAAAATCCGAGGTATATAGTTTAGCAAGTCAAATGAATCGCTGTTCGGTTTCAATTCCTTCTAATATTGCAGAAGGCTCAAATAGAGAAAATAAACATTTTAAACATTATTTAAATATTAGTTTAGGTTCATCATTTGAATTGCAAACTCAATTATTGATTGCTTTTCAAAATAATTATCTATCAGAAGAAAAAACAACCGAAATAGAAAATAAAATAATTGAATTTCAAAAGATGACAACAGGTTTCATAAATAAGTTAGATAACACTCTTTCCTCTTGATTCTTTCATCTTTTATCTAAAACAACCACTAAATCTTTAAAAATATGAACGATAAAACACGCGGTGGTCAATTCATCGTAAAAGAAACAAAATGCGAAGACATCTTCACTCCCGAAGATTTTAATGAAGAACAATTAATGATGCGCGATTCTGTAAAGGAATTTGTTGACAAAGAAATTTGGCCCTACAAAGACCGTTACGAAAAGAAAGATTACGCACTCACAGAGGAAACTATGCGAAAAGCAGGAGACTTAGGTTTTCTGAGTGTAGCTGTACCCGAAGCTTATGGTGGAATGGGAATGGGATTCGTTAATACAGTTTTGGTTTGCGATTACATTTCGGGCGGAACAGGCTCTTTCTCGACCGCTTTTGGAGCGCATACCGGAATTGGAACAATGCCAATCACACTTTATGGAACCGAACAACAAAAGCAAAAATACGTTCCAAAACTAGCCTCTGGCGAATGGTTTGGAGCGTATTGTTTGACAGAACCAGGAGCAGGAAGTGATGCCAATTCAGGAAAAACAAAAGCTGTTTTATCCGAAGATGGAAAATATTACAGCATTACTGGTGGCAAAATGTGGATTTCCAATGCTGGTTTTTGTTCCGTTTTTATTGTTTTCGCAAGAATTGAAAATGACAAAAACATTACCGGTTTCATTGTAGAAAATGATCCTGCAAA
>CAMBHH010000032.1 GCA_945866505.1 Flavobacterium psychrophilum | reverse complement strand
TTTTTGGTGTAGTAGTGTAAACACGCGTACAAACCCCTCTTCTTTGAGGACAAGAATCTAAAGCAACCGATTTACTCTTCTTAGTTATCTGAGTTCTTCCTGTTCTTACTAATTGTTGAATTGTTGGCATAATTAATACTAAAATTTCTAATATATTAAACTTCCCGCTTTTTACGGGGTTGCAAATGTAGTAATTATTTTTTTCTAAACAAACCATAATTAATTAATTTTTACAAGAAGTAAATATTTGTTTATTAATGAGATATAGAAACAACTAAAAAATTCCAATTGATAAATAATACAATACTTTTATAGCTCTTTCCTAAGGACCAATTAACTTTAAAATTTTTATCACAAACAATAGATATTTACGTTATATTTATTAAAATTTAAACTCATTTGAAACTTTTAGCCTTCATTATACTAGTTGTAACCTTTGGGACGAATTGTTTTTCCCAAAATTTTAAATTACAAATAATAGGGAGCTCTCCCCTTGAAAATAAATGTATTGATTCTTTAAAATACAATACAAATCATGCAAACATAAAATCAATTAATGACGAGCTGATTTTACTTTCTATAAGACTATCAAAAAATGGATATTTAGAAAACCAATTGCTGGAAAACATTAGAAAAAACGATTCGAATTATAGTGCAAAATTTAGTCTAGGCGAAAGGACAAAATATATGCATATATATATAGGTAGCAACCGCAAAATAATCGACTTGATTTCATTGAATAAAAAAAAGGATACGTTGATTATTGCTTATGGCGAAACAGAATCCTTTTTGAACAACACTTTGCTAAAATTAGAGCAAAATGGATTTGCATTTGCAAATCTAAAACTGACCAAAATTAAAAAGAACAATAATTCATTATATGCAACATTACAATATGAATCTGGACAACAAAGACAATTAAATGCTATTGTGGTAAAATATACCGAAAACAGTAAAAAAAATAGTTTCCCTAAAGGGCATTTAAGACAAATAAATCGAAAGTACTATAACAGAATTTTCAATCAGGATGAAGTTAGAAAAATACAGGCAGATTTTGGGAAATTTGGATTTGTGAACCAAATTAAAACTCCCGAAGTCTTATTTGCAAAAGACAGTACAAAAGTTTATGTGTATCTCGAAAAAAGGAAGTCTAACACTTTTGATGGATTTGTTGGATTTGCCAATAATAATAACGAAAAATTAACCTTCAATGGCTATCTAGATTTACAATTAGAAAACACCATCAAAGCAGGAGAGCTCTTTTCGCTCTACTGGAAAAGCGATGGAAACAATCAAAAAACTTTTAAAGCAAGCATTGATTTGCCCTATATTTTTAAATCCTCGCTAGGACTAAAAGCTCAAATTAATATTTTCAAACAAGATAGTATTTTTCAAAACACCAAAACAAATCTCGATTTAGGATACTTCATAGATTATAAAACAAGAATCTATTTTGGTTATCAAGCTACAGAATCAAGCGATATTCAAAACACAAATAACAAAAGTATTAGCGATTATAAAAATTCATTTCTAAACCTTAATCTGGAATTATCACGACAGGACTACAAGAACCCCACAATCTCTAAAAAAACAAACCTCTCTGTTCAAATCGGACGGGGAAAAAGAGCAACAACAGACCTATCTAATGTAGCGGGCAAAAGCAATCAGACTTATATTAACATCAATGCAAGTCATAATTTCTATTTAAATTCCAAAAACTGCATTAACATAAATTACCAGAATTATTTCTTAAATAGCAAAACCTACATAATAAACGAATTGTATCGTTTCGGAGGAACAAAATCCATTCGTGGATTTGCCGAAAATAGCTTACAAGCCAATTTCATGACAGCAGTAAATACTGAGTACCGCTATATAGCTTCTTCGGATTTATACCTCCACTCGATTTTAGATTACGGATACTACGAAGATAAGTCCTCAAATAGTAAAAGTAACTTACTAGGAATCGGGCTAGGGACCGGGTTGCGAACCAAAAATGGAATTCTAAAATTAACTCTTTCAAACGGAATTACAAAAGACCAATACCTGAAATTTCAAAATACCATTGTTTCCATAAATTATAATGTCGAATTTTAAATCTTTAAAAAACATTTAATATAACAATAGGCCCTTTAAATGTTAAAACGTTAAAATTTATATGCACGCATAAAAAAATATTCTAAATGTTAGGAAAGTTAACAAATTATTAAGATTTTTGTCAAACTAACTCAAATTTTTAAAAAATGAAACTAAAGTTTAATGGATTCTTAGTACTATTAGTAGTACTTGTGGCGCAAATTACTTTTGCGCAAGAGAAAGCTGTTTCAGGAGTTGTTTCTGACAATGTAGGACTGCCACTACCAGGCGGCAGTGTATTTGTTAAAGGAACTAAGACTGGAACACAAACAGATTTTGAAGGGAAATATACTATTAAAGCAAAACAAGGTGACGTCCTCTTGTTTTCCTATACTGGTATGGAGAGCTCATCGGTAAAAGTTGGTGCTTCTAACACAATTAACGTGAAGATGCAAGCTTCCTCTGACCTACTTGAAGAAGTTGTAGTGATAGGTTACGGCTTGCAAAAAAAGAAAGAAGTTACAGGTTCTGTTTCTCAAATAAAAGGAGAAAGCCTAAAAGGTTTAATATCCCCTAGTTTTGAAGGGCTATTGGCAGGGCGCTCAAGTGGGGTACAAGTAACATCAGCAACTGGAATTGTTGGTCAAGCGCCTACAGTTAGAATTAGAGGCGTTGCTTCAATATCTTCAGGAACACAGCCTTTATACGTTGTAGATGGTATGCCAATAATTTCTGTCGATACTGGTGGATATGCAGATGCCAACGGACTTGGTGATATCAATCCAAATGATATTGAAACTTACGATGTGTTAAAAGATGGAGCAGCTACAGCTATATATGGTTCAAGAGCAGCAAATGGTGTAATTATAATTACTACTAAAAAAGGAAAAAAAGGAAATACAAAAGTGAACTATAGCAATAGCATCGGTTTTGCATCACCCATTAAAACATTTGATTTATTAAACACTGAACAGTTTTTAGTAATCGCTAATGAAAAAAGAACAAACGCAGTTCCCGCACAACCTATTTGGGCGGTAGGAAATACGTATGATACTGATTGGCAAAAAGCAGTTTTAAGAGAAAATGCTCCTCAAGTAGAACATAACTTATCCGTTAGTGGTGGAACAGATAAAACCAAATACTATTTATCTTTAGGATATAATACTCAAGAAGGAATCGCAAAATCAAATGAAATGTCCCGTTATAGTATTAGAACTAACATTGAACACAAAGTAAACAACTGGTTTGCTTTAGGCGGAAATCTTGGCGTGACTAAAACAGATTATGATGGTTTAAATACAGGACGAAATTCAATTTCTGGTAATATTTTTAGTGCTATTAGACAATTACCGAACACGCCAATTTACGATGCCAATAACCCTTCAGGATACAATATTAACTTTACGACCGGTAACATAGGACAGTGGGATAATCTTCAACCTGTTGGTCAGAATTTATCAAATATTGTTTATGTTTTAGATAATAATAAACAACAATCAAAAATTCAAAGAACATTGTTAAACTTATTTGCTTCTGCTGATATCACAAAAGATTTGAACTATAGATTCCAAGCCAGTACTGATAATTCTATAACAGAAGGATTCAGATATTGGGATCCAACGCATGGTGATGGTAGAGGAACAAGAGGACGATTAGAAAATTCTAATACTAATTTCTTACGATGGAATCTTCAAAATATTCTTTCCTACAATAAAACATTCGCAGATGCTCATACTATTTCCGCAACAGCTGTGGCTGAGTATCAAAGTGAGCAAAGGAGATTTTTTGAAGGATCAGGAACAGATTTAGCAGATAAATTCTACAATCAAAATCTTGTAACGGGAGCGTATGCTGTGCAATCTGCTAGTGGTAGCGTATTCGAAAATTCAATAATATCGTATGTAGGAAGGTTGTCTTACAACTACAAACAAACCTACTTCTTGCAAGCTTCAATACGACGTGATGGAATATCTAAGCTTAGCCCTGAAACAAGATGGAGTAACTTTACAGGTTACTCTGCAGGATGGAATATTGCCAATGAAAGTTTCATGTCTGGTATCAAAAAACATATTTCTGAGTTAAAATTAAGAGGTTCCTATTCTGAAGTAGGAAATACTGACATAGGAAGCTACCCATACTTAGGATTAACATCCGCCTCTCAATATGGGTCCGCAAATGGTATTGCATTTACTCAGTTTGGAAATAACGCTTTAAATTGGGAATCAAGCAAGAAAACAGATTTTGGTGTCGATTTAGGAATCTTAAATGGAACCGTAAGAATAACTGCTGATTATTTTAAAAATGATATCGACGGCTTAATTCTTAATACCCCTACTCCTCCATCTCTTGGTGTTCCATCTAATACGATTGCTAAAAATATAGGGGCATTGGAAAATAAAGGATACGAATTCGGAGTGGAAGCATTGATTATCAACAAGAATGATTTCAAATGGAATGTAAATGCGAATGTTACCTTTCAGGAAAGTGTCGTGAAGTCCTTACCACAAAATAATGCCGATATTGTAGGTGGTTCATCAACCGACATCAACGTAAACCCAAATATCATTATTCGAACAAACGAATCTCCAAATTCTCTTTTTGGATATGAATATTTTGGTGTTAACGCGGCAAATGGAAATCCTATTTACGTTAAGGCCAATGGTACACTGGTTCAAGGAAATATTCCTACGCAAACCTATGTAGTATACGATCCCGCAAATCCAACAAATGTTGCTACAGCCTCTTCATTAGCCCTTACAGACAGAAAAATATTAGGAAACACATTGCCAACTTATTTTGGAGGATTTAGCTCTACAATGAGTTACAAAGATTTTGATTTTGGTTTTTTAGTTCGTTTCAGTGGGGGAAATAAAGTTTTCAATTCAACACGAAGAGATGGTTTAAATCAAGATTTAAACAATAACACAACGGAAATTTTAGGAAGATGGCAGAGTACTGCTAATCCTGGAGATGGTGTAACACCTAGAATGTGGCAAGGACGAGGTAATTTCATCAATCTAGCAAGTGCTGCAAGTACGCGGTTTGTTGAAGATGGCGATTTTATCAGTTTAGACAATGTTTCGATTGGCTATAGCCTTCCTAAATCATTGATAGAAAAAATAAAAATAGATAAATTCCGTTTCTTTATACAAGCACAAAATCTATTAATCATCACCGATTATAAAGGAATAAATCCAGAAATGGAAACTTTTGGAGTAGACTTAAATGGAACTCCTCGTGCAAAAATATGGTCAATGGGTGTTAACATTAACTTATAATAATTATGAAAAAATATATAAAATTAACAAGCGTACTGGTCCTTGCATTTCTCGTGCATTCTTGTAACGAAGATAAAATATTAGATTTAGAACCAATAAACAACATTTCTAACGATGCGTCTTATTCATCACCATCGTTAATTGAGTTATCCATAAATGGAATGTACAACGCCGCTCAAATTGGACAGTTTAATAGTACAGCTCCAAATGGTGGAAGAGGATATGTATGGGGTGCAGCCTTTGTACAACAAGGTGATAATCGAGGAGAAGATGTTGTAAATTTAGCTGCTTTTTATCAGTTTACTTATCAGGCTACATACGACCCCGCTACAGCAAATAATACTTATTATTGGGTTGATGGCTACCGCTTAATCAACAGATGTAACCTTGTAATCGAGGGCGTTACTAAAGCAGTTTCTTCGGCAATTATCACTAAAGCTGTTGGAGATGACTATATTGCGCAAGCGAAATTCTTGAGAGCAATTACCCACTTCGAATTATTGACTTATTTTTCAAGACCTTACAACTTTACTGCTAACGCTAGTCATCCTGGCATAGTTTACAGAGAAGTAGGTATCGATACACAAGCTGAAGTAGATTCAGAACTTGTTAAGGGGAGAAACACGGTTGCAGAATGTTATACTAAAGTAATTGCAGATTTAGATGATGCAGAAACCAAAATAACTCAAACTGCAAATAAAAGTTTAGTGACAAAAAATGCAATCATTGCATTCAAAACTAGAGTGTATTTACACCAAAGAAACTGGGATAAAGTTATTACAGAAGGTTCTAAACCAATGCCAGGAATTGCATTGACAGCAAGCCCAGAAATGCCGTTTGTGACCGCCAACAACTTGTCTAATACTGAGTCGATATTTTCAATTAGACACGGAGCAGTAACTGGTCAAAATCCTGGTGTAAATGCAGGATTAGCTTCACAATACAAAACGAGAAGATTAGTTTGTATTAGTCCAATAATTTGGAGAGATCCAAGTTGGTTGCAAGATGATAAACGTAGAACTGAGGGAACTATGGTAGAAACAGTTACGGGAATAAAATATACCAATAAATATAAAGATGGAGTAACCTATACCGATGCGGCTCCAGTTATACGTTATGCTGAAGTGGTATTGAATATGGCCGAAGCTCAAGCTAGAAAAGCAACACCGAATTTGACTACTGCTCTTACATTATTAAATTCTGTAAGAAACAGAGCTCTAGCTGATCCAAGTACACAAGCCTATACCTCAGCCACTCTGTCAACACAAGCACTAATGGTTGAAGCCATCTTAAAAGAAAGAAGAATTGAATTCTTAATGGAAGGAAGAAGATGGTCGGATATTCAACGTTTGCAAAATGATGATTTATTTCCTATTAATGGAATTCCTGCAAAAGTAGGTAGTGGAGCAGCTACAGCAGCTATGTTTGTTCCAACAACTCCTTTCACAGGTCCTTTTGGAGAGGCAGCTATTCCTAGCTCCAATTTCAGAATTTTATGGCCAATACCATTATTAGAGACGAACAATAACCCAACCTTATTAGCACAACAAAACCCGGGATGGTAATTGTTAAAAATTTCTAAACGGTACTATATTAAATGGTTTTATTTTAACCGCCTCAAAACATAATTTGGGGCGGTTTCTTTTTATAGCAATTGACTCGTAAAAATTATAAACGGTCAAAATAATATTAGTTGATACGCACCATCTATTTTTAAGTAAATATCAAGAAGTGAATATAATTTTCGCTCAAATGCAAAAGTTTAAAACATTTCCACATCAAAACTACAAATAGCATCACGTAAATAAGATTTTTTTAAAAAAAATAATGTCAAAATTTCGAACTTTGACAGTGTAATGTGATATTATCAAAAAAAAATGCCCTTGTGATAGTACACTATTGAATTTAAAAACCCTTTATAAAATCGATATTTTTAACAAAACGCCGTTTATATGTTAAAAACGTTAAAATTCGTATGCAAGCATAAAAAAACATTCTAAATGTTAGGAAAGTTAACAAATTATTAAGATTTTTGTAAAACTAATTCAAAATATTTAAAAATGAAACTAAAGTTCAATGGATTCTTAGTACTATTGTTAGTACTTGTAGCGCAAATTACTTTTGCGCAAGAAAGAGTTGTTTCGGGTGTTGTTTCTGATAATGCAGGTATGCCGTTACCAGGTGTAAGTGTATTAGTTAAAGGAACTAAATCTGGAGCACAAACAGATTTTGATGGAAAATTCTCTATCAAAGCAACTTCAAGCCAAGTCTTGGTATTTAGCTTTATTGGGATGAAATCCCAAGAGGTTAAAGCAAGTTCTACGTCTTTGAAAGTAAAGCTTGATTCGGATGCTCAAGAATTAAGCGAAGTTGTAGTAACAACTGCTTTAGGCATCAAAAGAGAGAAAAAATCTCTAGGTTATGCCACACAAGAGGTTAAAGGAGAAGCTGTATCTAATGTAAAAAGCTCAAATTTTGTAAACTCCCTTTCAGGAAAAATTGCAGGTTTGGATATTAAATCGTCTGGTACATTAGGTGGTTCTACTCAGGTTATTATTAGAGGGAACAACTCTATTACTCAAAACAACCAAGCGCTATTTGTTGTTGATGGTGTGCCGATTGACAATAGTAATACGAACTCATCAGATCAAGTAACTGGTCGAGGTGGTTATGACTACGGTAATGCAGCTTCAGATATTAACCCTGACAACATTGAATCCATCAATGTTTTGAAAGGTGCGGCAGCGACCGCACTTTATGGATCTAGAGCATCTAATGGTGTGATAATGATTACTACAAAAAAAGGAAAGAGTCAAAAAGGAATCGGAGTTACATTCAGTTCTAGCTTTACTGCTGGAACAGCCGACACAGCAACTTTGCCTAAGTATCAAAACAAGTACGGAGCTGGATATGGTCCTTATTATGACTCAGCTGATGGTTACTTTCTTTTATCAGATGTTAATGGAGATGGTATCGATGACTTAACTACTCCTTTCACTGAAGATGCTTCTTATGGAGCTGCTTTTGATCCAAACTTATTGGTTTACCAATGGAATTCTATTTACCCTCAATTACCAGCAACTTACGGAAAAGCAACTCCATGGGTCGCGGGTAAAAACACTCCTAATTATGTTTGGGGTACAGCAACTACTGCAATAAACACTTTTACCTTAGACGGAGGTACTGATAAAAGTTCTTTCAAATTAGGTTACACTAACCTGAACCAAGAAGGTAACTTGCCAAATAGTAGCCTTAAGAGAAATACTATAAATTTCTCAGCAAGCCATAACTTATCTGATCGAGTTAAAGCTTCTGCAAGTTTAAATTTTACCAAAAATGATGGAAAAGGCAGAAACGGAACTGGTTATTCTGCTCAAAACGTAATGCAGCAATTCAGACAATGGAATCAAATGAACGTTGATTTCAAAGAGCAAGAAGAGGCTTATATGCTAACTAAGGAAAACATTACCTGGAACCCTAACAGTATAGATAACTTGCGACCTATTTACTCTGATAATCCATATTGGACGTTTTACGAAAACTACGAAACAGATACAAGATCAAGATACTTTGGTAATGCTGTCTTAGAAGACAAATTGACAAGTTGGTTAACTGTTATGGGTAGATTTGCATTTGATACTTACAGCGAATTGCAAGAAGAAAGAATCAATGTAGGAAGTTCTGATGTTTCTAAATATACAAGATATAATAACAATGTAGCTGAATATAATTATGACTTGATGTTGAATTTTAATAAAAATTTAACCGAAAAATTAAATTTAGAAGGTAATATTGGTTATAACTTAAGAAATAATGTAAACAGCAGTATTTTTGCATCTACCAATGGAGGTATTAATAAAGCTCGACTTTATTCGCTTTCAAACAGTGTCGGCCCTATTAACGCCCCAAATGAATACTCTGCGAACAGTATGGTTGATGGTCAATATATAAGAGCAAGTTTAGGTTATGACAGTTTTGCCTATTTAGAGGGTACTTATAGAACAGATCGTTCATCCAATTTACCTAAAGCAAATAACAGATACGATTATTTCTCTGTTTCTGGAAGTTTAGTTTTCTCTCAATTTATAGATGCAAAATGGTTATCATTTGGAAAATTAAGAGGAAATTATGCACAAGTTGGAAATGATACAGCTCCATACAATGTTTTTAACACCTTTGGTATTGGAACTCCTTTTAATGGAACTGGTATTGCATCAAATCCTGCTTCCCAAAAAAACCTAAACCTTTTACCAGAAGAACAAGAGAGTTATGAATTTGGTATAGAAATGGCATTTCTAAACAAACGACTAGGTTTTGATGTATCTTACTATCATGATTTAAACATCAATCAAATTACTCCTATTCCACTATCAACTGCAACTGGATATACTTCAGCGGTATTAAATGCTGGAACCATTCAAAATGAAGGTATAGAAGTACAGTTTAATGCTACACCATTGAAATCGAAAGACTTCAAATGGGACTTAAATCTTAACTGGTCTCAAAATAAGAGCTTAGTTGTAGAATTACTAAATGGTATCGAAAACTTACAATTAGCGTCTTTACAAGGTGGTGTTTCTATCAATGCAACTCCAGGACAACCATATGGTACTATTAGAGGTAGTGATTTCATTTATGCTGCCAATGGTCAACCAATTGTTAACCAAACAGGAAGCGCATCAAGAATTGGTACTTATCAAAGAACGGCTGCAAGTAACATCGTTATTGGTGATATCAATCCAGATTGGAAAGCAGGTCTTAACAACAGCTTCACATACAAAAATGTTAATTTAAGCTTTTTAATTGATATGCAAAAAGGTGGAGATGTATTCTCTCTTGATACTTGGTACGGTTACGCTACTGGTATGTATGATTTCTCAGCTGCTGATAATGATCTAGGTAATCCTGTAAGAAACCCAATCGTTGGAACGCCAGGAAATTATGGAGCTAATAGTGGTGGATTTATTGTTGATGGTGTAGCTCCAGATGGAACACCAAATCAAGTGAGAGCCAATGGAAGTGTTTATACAACAGCTTGGGGTTATGCAAGAGCACCTAATAAACTTCACGTTTATGATGCAGGTTATATCAAATTGCGCGAAGCCAATATCACCTATAATTTTAATCCTAAAACAATCGAAAAAACACCTTTCACGAATGTTGGTTTATCATTGATTGGAAGAAATTTATGGATTATTGATAAAAGCACTCCTTATGCCGATCCAGAAGCTGGATTAAGCTCAGGAAATGTTCAAGGTTACCAATCAGGTGCTTATCCTTCAATACGAGAAATTGGAATGAGTCTTAAACTACAGTTTTAAAAAAAAAATATCATGAAAAAAGTAATATTAACAACTTTAACTATTTTCACTCTATTGGTATCATGTCAATCTGATGACCAATATGAAGAAAAAAATAGAGATCCAAAGAGCCCTACCCAGGTTAGCGCTGAATTTTTATTCAATAGTGCCACCAAGAGTTTGTTTGATCAAATGACTAGTACAAATGTTAACCTAAACGTTTATAGAATGTTAGGCCAACATTGGACCGAAACGACTTACGTTGATGAAGCCAATTACGATTTCAACACACGTAATATTCCACAAAACCACTGGTCTGAAATATACAGAGATGTTTTGTTGGATTTAACTACGGCAAAAACCAATACGAATGCTGATGCATCTTTATCAGCAGAAACCAAAAAAACTAAAAATGCTCAAATTGAGATATTAGCTGTTTACACTTGGGCTCAAATGGTAGAGACTTATGGAAACATTCCTTACAGTCAAGCGTTAAATGCAGGACAATTTGTTTTGCCGGTTTATGACGACGCAGCAACTATCTATGGCGATTTGCTTTCGCGCTTAACAGCAGCGATTCCGAATGTAACCGATAACGGTTTTGGCGCCGCAGATAATATTTATGCAGGAGATGCAATGAAATGGAAAAAATTTGGTAACTCTTTATTGCTAAGAATGGGCTTAAGAGTTGCAGACGTTCCTACTTTGACTGCTAAATCTACAGCTGCAATTAAAGCAGCGGTAAGTGGAGGTGTATTTACTTCTAATGAAGACAACGCTGCATTAGTTTATTCAGGTTCAACACCTAATACTAATCCAGTATGGGTTGATTTAGTGCAATCTGGAAGATCAGATTTTGTTGTAGCTAATACATTAGTTGACAAAATGAATGAACTTAGTGATCCTAGAAGAACAGCCTATTTCGACGAAAATTTGGGAGCTGGAGTATTTAAAGGCGGGCCTTACGGTGATAACAATAGTTTTACAGCTTATACTCATGTAAGTAGCAGAGTAATAGACCCTACAAATCCCGCTTCATTAATGGATTATTCAGAAGTTTGCTTTTACCTAGCAGATGCTGCAGAGCGTTCAATTTCTGGAACTCCTGCTAACGCCGCAACCTTTTACAATAATGGTATTACTGCATCCTTTGATTATTGGGGTGCTACTGATGTTGCTGTTTACTTAGCTAATCCGAAAGTAAATTATGCAACTGCACCTGGTAATTGGAAAGTGAAAATTGGAACTCAACTTTGGTTAGCTATGTATAATAGAGGTTATGAAGCGTGGACCGCTTGGAGAACCTATGATATTCCTGGATTTAATTTGCCAGCAGTTTCTGACTTACCAGTTCCTACAAGATATACCTATCCAATTAACGAACAAAATTTGAACAAAGCCAACTATACTGCTGCATCTGCTGCTATAGGTGGTGACAAACAAACAACAAAAGTTTTCTGGGATAAATTCTAGTTTCCTTTAAAACTATATTAAAACCACCAGCTAACCTGGTGGTTTTTTTATTTAAAGTAAATTCAAGTGTGTACTGGCAATTAAAAAAAGGAGCAAAAACTCTTTATGTTGATACTTTTAAACCGGTTGCACAACGCCACGTTTACTATGCAGATTAAACATATGACTTATGGTTCAACTGCCGTTGCGCTAGGACTCAAACCAACTCTGTTTGCGATACAATTGCGTTAGAAAATACTAATAAAATGGTCACAGGTTAGATTTTTGAAGAAGTAGTCGTTCATTATGTTCTATCTGTTATGATTTACTTTTGGCAACCCGATTTAATTTTGCTTCTACCAACAGTTTGGACCTGACAAAGCGGCGCTTTACAGTAAGTGAAGGAAATAAGAATATAAGAAAATAAAAGACCTAAAGAGCATACAACATTTTGCAATAAAAAATTAAGAAAAGAGCTAGTATAGCTTTTTATTTCTTCACTACAATATAACACATACAAATTCACACTATTATACCTGGTGTACAACCAATCGCAATCAGAAAGAAAAGAACATCGTATAAAGGAACATTAATGATTAAAGATTGTGCTAACAACAAAAAAATGGATAAAATAGAATTTTTTCCTATTTTATCCAAATTTTATGTATTACTACAATATCATTAAAAGAAAGAAAGTAAATTAGAACTTAAGCTAAAAAAAATATATAAAACAAATTCTATATTTGTTCTTAACTTGAAATTATGGTTGCATTTGATACTCTAATTAATAAATAATTTTTCAGTAAAATTGATTTCCTGATTACTTACCTTTATAATATACACGCCTTTTTGAAGGTGGTTTAAGTTAATTGACTTCTGAAAAGAAGAATCTGAGTTAAACTCCACATCAACTGATTGGTAAACAATTCTACCCGTTAAATCTACAAGCTGTATATTCAATTTACCTATAAAATCATTAGTATGTATATAAACTAAACCTTTAGGAGATGGATTTGGATAAATACCAATCTTATCACTATTAAGATATTTATTTACTGCCAATGTACAATTAGAAATAGCTGCCGGCTCAGTAAAATCCTCGACTTGATCGTTAATAGCGGCAATGTTGGTTCTGTCTCCTGAATTCTTACCAGATGAAGCGTTGACACCTAATCCTCGTCTAGCAAAAACTTTCCAAATTAAACAATAATCCTGACCTCCAGTTGTGGCTTGGTCTGCTGAAATAATTGCATTTCTGGCTTGAATAAAAGAAGGATTACAGGGTTGCGACTTCATAGCGTCTAAAACTAAACGCATTACTTTGTTATTGCCTGCCGTACCTGAATAAATATTGGGGCTAAATCCATATTTACCAATATAAGCCCAAGTCAAATCCCAAAGTGCAGCGGCCCAGACCTCTCCAACATCGTGAACGCTTACCACTTCAGATTCCACTGATGTATCTGGATCAGTATACATAAATGTTTTACCATTGGTATCTGCAAAAGTCAAGGGATTAATTTCCATATTTGTTGAGTACGGAAAATTCCTAATTCCTCCGCCTGTCGTAGCTTCATTTATTGCATAAGTACCGATACCTTTTGCAGTCTCTCCAACATCTCCTGATTTTAATTGCATCATCAATGCCATCCAATCGGACCATCCTTCACCCATTTGTTCTGGAGCAGTTAAACAACTTGAATTTTTTCTACCTCCAGTCAATCTAGTCGAAATGCCATGTCCATACTCATGGGCAATTATACCATTATCAAAATCTCCATCAGCATATAAATACAAACCTGCTGGTATTTCAAGCTTTACATTTACAGGACCATTTGCCATTTCAGCGATAAAAGAATCACCTATTTCTTTTGTTACAAAAACAGCAGGGATTTTTATTCCCAGAATTCCTGTTGAACTCATAGAAAGTCTGCTAGGATTGTTAGGGATACTATCCATCATTATTACTCCTATTGCACCGGCATCTTGGGCATTTTTTACTTTTAAATTAAAAAAGCATCCCCCTCTTTTTATTAATGCAATTTTTCCTGCTAAAGCAGCCGCATTAGTTGGAGCTTGACAAGCTGAGAAGTGTCCAGGTGGCGTTGGATTATTTTTGTATAAAACAAGATTAGAAGTAATTCCATTGGGAGCAGATGGGATAGCTATTCTATCTGTACCTTCAAAAACATTTGAAGTTGCCACTTTAGGCCCAGCAATAGCGGAAGGAGAATTTACATTTATGAATTCGGTGGGTGGTGCGCCTGCAGTCCATAAATACATTTGTAAACGCGGAATAATTCCATCAACTGGCGTAGAAAAATTAGCGTTATTAAGTGTTGCATCTGTTTGTGAATAGCCATCTTGCGAATCTGCTTTTAGATAATCGCCAGATGTGGTTACATCGCCACCTTTTCCGTAGTTTACCCTTTGAAAATTTCCAGCAGCTTCATTAAAACCGTATTGATACCAAACATCGTGCATAATATTACACATATAAAACAAATTGGTTGTTGCTGCTGAAGTATAAGCGGTTGGCTGCAGAGTTTGCCCTCCATAAGGAAAATCAAACTTAAGAGAAGCTCCTCCCTCTGCCCTTATTCCGTTACCGTCATTACCATCTGCGTCTTCTTGGGCTAAAACATTATTACCAAAACTGCTCGTGAAAATATTAGCAGCCGTTGTTCCTCCAATTGCTGCATTAGTATTATGCCAACCATTAGGAGATGCCGTCGCATTGCTTGGAGCAGATATTAATTGAAATGGACTATGGTTTGGACTTTCATAATTGTAAGGAATGACTCTGTACGAGCCCGCTGCCGCTTGAGCCGAAAATACTTTTGCGCTTTCATAACTTTTTCCTGTAAAGTTAAAAGGATAATTAGATGGATAATTATAAGAATGTTTTTTACCTGTGCTACATCTAATTACCAAATCATTTTTTTCTAAAATCACACCATTCAGCGCGTCAATTCTTAAATCCCAAAGATGTTTACCGTCAGGGGAATAAAACTGAAATGCCCAAGCTAATTTTAGTTTATCATCCTTGGTGGTTTGATATACTAATTTTGCCGTAATCAAATCTTCTTGTATTCCATCACTAAGCTTATATGAATTTTTAGCAATAGTTTCAACAGTTGAAAATTTGGCCGAAACAAAAATTCCTAATTGAAAATAAGCCTTCGCTATAGCCTCTTGAACAGACAAACTTGGTGCTAATGCATTTATTTTCTTATCAATGTTTTTCACAAAATTATCGCCTATATCAATTACATTTCCATCTTTCATTGATACATTAGATTGAGCATTAAAAATCTCTATCCCTTTATACCTTTGAACGATGTAGTAATTAGTGATTTTTGTTCCTTCGGAAGATACTTCGCTTTCCACTATCCAATCAGAAACATCTGCACTTGACAAACCTAATTTAGTTAGGTCCTTATTCAGCCTAGACTGAATTTTTTGTTTGCTGTTTGTTTGAGAAAAGCCATTCAGACAGAACAGTATAGCAACTAAAATTAAAATCTTTTTCATATCCATAAATATTTTTACAAACATAATTCAATTTTTCATAATAAATATTTAAAATCTGTACATTTAACAAAGAAAATAATCATCTAAAGCTTGAAAGTGTTCCGTTTAATATCTTTTATTAACAATTTTAATAGCAACAAGAATTTTTAATATCCTTACTTTTATTCTTAAACATAAACTATCTTTGCGAAATGGAAAAAGAACATTTAATTTTTGGGATACGAGCTATCATCGAGGCAATACAAGCAGGAAAGGAAGTCGACAAAGTCTTTATACAGAAAGAAATATCTGGCGAGTTAATGAAAGACTTGATGAAAGTGATGAAACGTGCCAACGTAAATTTCTCATATGTTCCAGTTGAAAAATTGAATCGATTAACCCCAAATAACCATCAAGGAGCAGTAGCAAGCATTTCACCAATAGGTTTTATTGATTTAGAACATTTAGTAGATGCTACCGTTGAATCTGGAAAAGTACCTTTGTTTTTAATTTTAGATCAAATATCTGATGCACGTAATTTTGGTGCTATTATCAGAACTGCTGAATGCACTGGTGTAAACGGAATTATTGTTCAAAAAGCGGGTTCTGCACCTGTAAATGGGGATACGGTTAAAACTTCAGCAGGTGCTGTTTTTAATGTTCCCATTTGCAAAGTAGAACATATTAAAGATGCTATTTTTTACTTGCAAGGTTCAGGTATAAAAACGGTTGCCGCCACAGAAAAAACAGACCAAAACATTTATGACATCGATTTAAAAGAAGGTGTTGCTATCATTATGGGTTCAGAAGATAGAGGAATCAATCCATCTGTTCTTAAAATCGTAGATGAAAAAGCTAAATTACCAATGTTTGGAACGATAGGATCTCTGAATGTTTCCGTGGCATGTGGTGCTTTTTTATATGAAGCGGTGCGACAGAGAACTTAAAATACATATCTCAGATTACCGATTACCGATTGCAAAAGCATAGAAAAATGAATTAAGACTCCGGTTTTGATTCATTTTTTTTGTTTTCTACAATTGTGTAATTTACAGAAAAATTAGAATTGTAATGCGGTGGAATTTCCTCTTCCATTTCAATTACTGGGATATTCACAAAATTTCCGTTTTCATCAAATCGCTGCATAAATTTGTCCTCCATTGGATTAAAATCAGGATGCTCCCAATCGTATTTAATTACTTTTTTATATTCTGGTGTTTTGTAAAACAGCGAAAGCATAAAACCCGTAATCAAACCCGCCAAATGTCCTTCCCAAGAAATTTTCTCGTCTACTTTTGGAAAAATATACCAAACCATACCTCCATAAACCATAACAACTGCTAACGACAATGCCACCAAACGATAATACTTGGTTTGAATTCCTTTAAAAAAAATAAAACTGACCAAAACATATATCAAACTGCTGGCGCCTATGTGATAATTATCTCTGCCGATTATCCAGGTAATAATTCCAGAAAACAGAATACCAAAACCAATCACTTCAAAGGTTTGCCTATTATAAAAATACCTCAATGCGGCCAACAAAATCAGTAATGGAATAGAATTATTATACAAATGTTGTAAATCAGAATGAATGAAAGGACTAAAGATAACTCCTTGTAAACCCGATAAAGTTCTAGGATAAATTCCACATTCGAAAAAATCAAAATCAAATTTAATTTGCAACCAATACACAAACCACAAAAACAGCACAAAAAAAAGTGGTAATGCAATAACGGAATTGGAGTATTTGAAATGGTTGTCCTTCATTTAGAAATTTTAGATTTTTGAAAATAAAGTACTCAAAAATATAACCAAAAGCAATTTAGTGCTATTTTGTCAGATATAAAAAAAGGGAAGAGAATATAGAAAAAAGAATAAAGACCTAATAAGTTTGCTGATAATCTTAAGTTGTATTCCAATAATGTCATAAATTTGTAATTGCTTAAATTTAAAATCTAGGCAGATAGATCGGGGTTCAAATCTAAAATCATAAATCTAAAATCTAAAATTATTTTGGAAGCACCCTTAGCAGAACGCATACGCCCACAAAAGTTAGAAGATTACATCAGTCAGCTGCATTTGGTTGGTCCGAACGGCTCGTTGACGCAACAAATTGCTAAGGGAATTATTCCTTCGTTGGTTTTTTGGGGACCACCAGGAACTGGAAAAACGACTTTGGCACAAATTATTGCCCAAGAATCCAAACGTCCTTTTTATATTTTGAGTGCAATTAATTCCGGTGTAAAGGACATTCGTGATGTGATTGAAAAAGCCAAACAAAGTGGCGGACTTTTCACTGCTAAGAACCCAATCCTATTTATAGACGAAATTCATCGTTTTAGCAAATCGCAACAAGATTCCCTATTATCCGCTGTTGAAAAAGGTTGGATAACCCTAATTGGAGCTACGACCGAAAATCCCAGTTTCGAAGTTATTCCCGCTTTATTGTCGCGGTGTCAAGTATATGTTTTGAATGCGTTTACCAAAGACGATTTAGAAACATTGTTACAGCGTGCCTTGAAAACAGACAAATTTTTAGTCACAAGAAATATCAAATTAACCGAAACAGAAGCGCTATTGCGACTTTCAGGTGGCGACGGACGCAAGTTATTGAATATTTTTGAACTAATCGTAAATGCTGCCGCTGAAGACGAAATTGAAATCACAAACAATCGTGTTTTTGAACTCGTGCAACAAAACACGGTTTTATATGACAAAACTGGCGAACAACATTATGACATTGTTTCGGCGTTTATCAAATCGATTCGTGGTAGTGATCCAAACGGTGCCGTTTATTGGCTCGCCCGAATGATTGAAGGTGGCGAAGATGTAAAATTCATCGCCCGGCGAATGCTGATTTTATCGAGTGAAGATATTGGAAATGCCAATCCAACGGCTTTTATTATGGCCAACAACACTTTTCAGGCAGTTGCCACCATTGGTTATCCCGAAAGTAGAATTATTTTAAGTCAGTGCGCCATTTACTTGGCAACATCGCCCAAAAGCAATGCTTCGTATTTGGCTATTGGAAATGCGCAACAATTGGTTAAACAAACGGGTGATTTGCCTGTTCCCTTACATTTACGCAATGCGCCAACCAAACTAATGAAGGAATTAGGATATGGCGACGAGTATAAATATTCGCACGATTATGCCAATAATTTTGCCGAACAAGAATTCCTGCCGAATGAAATTTCAGAAACTGTATTGTATAATCCTGGAAATAATTCAAGAGAAAATTCAACCAGAGAATTTTTGAAAAATCGCTGGAAAGATAAGTATGGGTATTAGATTGAAGTTAGCGGTTAGAAGTGGGAAGTTAGCTAAAGAATTAAATTTTTACTTTTCTGTAATCCTGCAAAGTTGAAAAAACATCCAATATATAAATTCTATTTTCTTCAATTCTATACACTATTTTGTAATTCCATTTAGGGGAAAATCTAATTTTTTCCGAATTAAATAGCGGTTCTTTTAGGTTTTTTCAGGAAAAATATTTAGTTTTTCTCCCAAATCAAATAATGTATCAATGACTAAATCCGCATTTTTGGGACTTTCATCAAAAATGTAATCATAAATAGATTGCATCGAAAATATTGCAACTTCCGACCATTCTACAGGTTTCATTTGCGTTTCAGTTTGCTTTTTGCTTCTATGGTCGAATAACCAACAGCTCCAGAATCAGAAGCAATCATTATTTTGTCTAAATGATTTTTATATTCTTTTGAAGAAAATGGATTTCCCGAAGTTGTATATGTAAAAACATCTTTATCAAGCATTTCTTCTATTTGATTTAGCAAATTCAAATCTGAAATATCTAAAATCCTATGAACAATATTGTTGCGTTGTGTAATTAAGTTCATCTCTTTATTTTTTGATTATAAATTTATTTAATACCACTAAAACTTCACATCTATTTTTTCAGAAATCAATTTATCATTTTGATAATACTCAAAAAACCATTGATTATCTTTTAGAACTAAAGCACCTTGAACATCATCTTTTTTGGCTACGTAAGTGGCTGCATTAGACGTTTTATACAATTTCATTACTACCTTTGGCTCACTATTAATCAATTGATATCCGTAAGACATAGGTTGCGCATATAATAAACTTTGATTGTTGCTCTCCGAAGATTTAGTTCCGTTTTTGGTATTAGAAATCGCTAGAATCGGAATTGGAGCAACAGCAGGAATGTCAGGAGTTGGAGCAATACCTGAAGGCGTTGCTAAAACAGGAAGCGATTGAGAAGTAATCCCTGTTTTTGGGGCAAAGTTAGTATTTCCGTTGTATTTGTATTCCAAGGCATAAACCGATAAAAAAGCTTCATTTAGGGCATCCGCATAAGAGGCTTCAAATTCTTTCTCCTTACTTTTTCCAACGGCAGATTGATACACAACCGCTCCATAACAATCTTTAAAAACCGCAGAAATCTTCGTAGTTAAGAACGCATTTTCCTTTTTCACATCAAGGTACAAAAGACTACATCGATCAGGATATTCTGTAAGTGCAATTTCATTGTTATAAAAAGCCTGAAAACCTGCTTTTTGCAAATTAACCTTGGTAAGAGTTTGAAGACGATATTGATTTTCAGATTTTTGAAATTCATATTTTAAAGGAATCACGACCGCTTTGTAATCATTGATTGTTTGCGAAAAACCGCAGCTCGCAATAAATAACATTAATAATAGGATTCTAGTTTTCATAATTTTATAAATATTTTTTAAGTTCTAATAAATTGTTTACCTGCTTAATAGTATTGGCAACTGGGGCCTTGCTTTCATTGAAGAAAACGGCATCCAAACCTGCATTCAATGCTCCTTGAACATCAGCCTCAATGCAATCTCCAATCATAATGCTATGCTCTTTTTTAGCTTTGGCCAAATTTAAAGCGTAGTCAAAAATGAGGGGATTTGGTTTTTTTACTCCCGCCATTTCTGAATTGGTTATACTTTTAAAATAATGAGTAATATACGAATTGTTCAATTTATTTTCTTGAATTTCTGCAAAACCATTTGTGATAATATGCAAATTGTATTTTGGCTGCAAATAATCTAATATCTCTATCGCTCCTTCAAATAAGTGGTTGTATTTTGGTAAATAATGGATGTATTCAACAGATAATAATTCAACTAAATCATCTGAAATAGTATATTCTATCCTGTCAAAAGCATCCTTCAATCTGCCATAACGCAATTCTTTTTGAGTGATTTCATCTTTGCGATAGCGTTCCCAATATTCCCTGTTGATGGGCACATAAAATTGTAAAAATTCAGCCATATTCACATCCAAATCTTGCATTTTGAAAACCGTTTCAAATGCCAATGCCGAGTTCTTTTCGAAATCCCAAAGTGTGTGATCCAAATCAAAAAAGACGTCTGTTATATTCGTATTCATAATTTTTATTTATTAAAAAATTCCTTCATCATTAAAACTGTAATAACCATTTTCGGTAACAATAACGTGATCCAAAACCTGAATATCCAAGTTTTGACCCGCCGCTTTCAGCTTTCGGGTAATTTGCTTGTCGGCATCACTGGGAATCAAAGTTCCCGAAGGATGGTTGTGACATAAAATTAATGCTGTTGCACCCAATTCGAGAGCGGTTTTAAAAACCAGTCGAACGTCCACCATTGTCCCCGTGATTCCGCCTTTGCCTTGTTGCGACTTCGAAAGAACCTTGTTCGAATTATTTAAATACAAAACCCAAAATTCCTCATGTGGCAATTCGCCAATGATGGGTTGCATCAACTCGAAAATCATTTTACTGGAGGTAATTTTCTTCAATTCGACCGCTTCCTCTGCCCTTCTGCGTCTTCCTAACTCCATTGCAGACATAATCGAAATGGCTTTGGCCTCACCTATTCCCTTAAAGTTCATCAATTGTTGAATGGTCAATTTCCCTAAAGCATTCAAATTATTGTCGACACTCGCCAAAATCCTCTTGCTCAATCCCACCGCCGATTCGTTTCGGCTTCCAGAACCAATTAAAATAGCAATCAACTCGGCATCGCTCAAAGCGCTTTTGCCTTTCAGCATTAGCTTTTCGCGCGGTTTATCGTCTTCGGACCAATTTGTTATTGGGAAATTAGTTTGTTCCAATTGGTGTCATTTTAAAATTAAGCATACTACAAAAGTAAAAATAACGTTATTTTGGCTAAAGATAAAAATATGAAGCCAATTTATTTATTCTTATTTCTAATTTCGTTTGTAAATACTGAATCCAATGTACAGCTGCAAACAGCGAACAAACCTTTTACCATTAAACTATCCAATGCTGCAATAGCTATTATCGATCCCAATATCATCTACGACCCATCCTATTTTGCTATAAAATATCCAAATGGAGATGTCCCAAAGAACAAAGGAGTCTGCACAGACGTTATCATTCGAACTTATCGAAAACTTGGGATTGATTTACAAAAAGAAGTGCACGAAGATATGAAATCGCATTTTTCGCAATATCCAAATTTAAAAAAATGGGGAATGACCAAAACCGACCCCAATATTGACCATAGAAGAGTTCCAAATCTTGAAGTCTATTTTGAAAGAAAAGGCACAAAACTAGTTGTTTCAAAAAACGCAAACGATTATAAAACGGGTGAAATCGTAACTTGGTTGATTAACAACAAGCTTCCTCACATTGGAATCATTACCAACCGAAAATCTACCGATGGAAAGCGAAATCTTATTGTTCACAATGTTGGTAACGGACAAGTTTTAGAAGATTGTTTATTCAACTACGTGATTGTTGGACATTATAAATATGTAAAATAAAACACGCGAATCGGAATTGGATTCGATAAGGTATCGTTCAAAGTTCTTTTGTTTTTAATGTCAAATTTTTATTTGTCATAACAAAATAATAATTGAGATTCCTACGGAATGACAAAAGGCTTTACATTCTGAAAATACTAAAACTAAACGACTACATTTTAATCTCAAAAACTACTTCGTGCAATTTTGTCATTCCGTAGGAATCTCTTATTTAAAATGACTATTCCAAAATTCTAAATTGGGGTTTGCTTCCTTAATTAAATTTAACTTTTCTTCTCTTGAAAGGTTTTTGATCTCTTTTTCTCTTGCAATTGCCAATTGAATCCAAGTGAACTTTTCATAATAAATTAAAAAATGTAAGTTATATCGAGCTGTAAAACTATTTGGATTTAATTTACTTTCATGTTGCTGCAATCGTAATTTTAAGTTATTGGTTACACCAGTGTATAAAACAGTTCTGTTTTTATTCGTTAAAATATAAACATAAAAAGTATAGATTCCTTCAGTGTATTCAATCATAACAAATGTTTAAATTGTTTCTAAAGAGATTCCTACGGAATGACAAAGAGGTTACTACATTACTCAATCAACCCTTTCACCTCATCAAAATTCAATCCGCCATAATTTCCTGAACTCATTAACAGCAAAGCTGAATTATCAAAATTTTGACTAAACAGATAGTCTTTAAAATCTTTTGGATTGGTGTAAATAATCAAATCTACTCTGTTGAAAGCTTTTGCAATTTGCTCATACGTTACTTCTTCGAGTTGTTTTATTTTTACAGCATCGGGCGAATAGAAAACCACAGCAACATCGGCATATTCTAATGCTCCTTCATATTCTTTCAGAAATTCGGCATTCAAACTACTG
>CAMBHH010000031.1 GCA_945866505.1 Flavobacterium psychrophilum | reverse complement strand
TTCGAAAAATTGTCATCCAAATTAATGGTCGAATTGAATGTCAAACCCATTCGTCACATAGTAAACACTTCGGGAATTAGTAATTTTCCAGAATCACAATACGATATGGTACGCCTTGGAATTGGACTATATGGCGTTTCCAATGACGTTGAAGAGCAAAAATATTTGGAAAACGTGGGTACATTAAAATCAATTATTTCACAAATCAGATTGATTCAAGTTGGTGAAAGCGTGGGATATGGAAGAAGATTTATAGCTGATAAACCTACAAAAATTGCCACAATCCCAATAGGTTATGCCGACGGAATTTCGAGACATTGGGGTAATGGAGTTGGTTTTGTGACCATCAATAATCAAAAAGCAACCATTATTGGAAGCGTTTGTATGGATATGTTGATGGTGAACATTACAGAAATTAGTTGTAAAGAAGGAGATTCTGTGATTATTTTTGGCGAAAGCCCAACTGTTTCTTACATCGCTGAACAATTACAAACCATTCCTTATGAAATTCTCACCAGCATCTCCCAAAGGGTAAAACGAGTTTTTTATAGAGAATAATTATTAAAATTATGTTAATTTAATTATTTTTTCATAACTTCGTTAAACAAAAAAAATTTTTTTAACCAAAAAATTAACATTATGGGATTTTTCGCTGATTTTAAAGCTTCTTTAATGAAGGGTGACGTATTAAGTTTAGCAACTGCGGTTGTTATTGGTGGTGCATTTGGCAAAATTGTTGGCTCTGCTGTCGATGATATTATTATGCCTATCGTAGGATTACTTACTGGTGGAATAGATTTTACTCAAAAATTTCTTGCACTTGATGGAAACAGTTATGCTGATTTAGCTGCTGCGAAAACTGCTGGAGCTGCCGTTATGACATACGGGAATCTAGTACAAGCTATTATTAACTTTGTTATTATTGCATTCTTTATTTTTGTTGTTTTAAGAGCAGCTGAAAAAGCCAAAAAGAAAGAAGTGGTTGTTGCCCCTGCACCAGCTGGTCCAACCCAAGAAGAATTATTGACCCAAATCAGAGATTTACTGAAAAAATAAATTTCCGCTTCATTATATATTCTAACTAAACCACGCCCAACAGCGTGGTTCTTTTTTACAATTGTTATAAATATAACAATTTGTTATTTTTTGTTAACATGCTTGTTATCGTTTTAATATTACATATTTTTGTATTTCACAATTAGAAATAAAATTTAAAATAAATAATATGAAACTTGCAGTAGTAGGTGCCACAGGAATGGTTGGCGAAATAATGTTAAAAGTAATTGAAGAAACCAATTTTCCATACACAGAATTAATCTTGGTTGCTTCTGAAAGATCAGTTGGAAAAGTAATTGAATTTAAAGGACAAAAACACACCGTTGTAGGATTACAAACTGCTGTTGATATGAAAGCAGATATTGCCGTTTTTTCAGCTGGAGGGCAAACTTCTTTAGATTGGGCACCAAAATTCGCTGCCGCCGGAACAACAGTAATCGACAACTCTTCGGCTTGGAGAATGGATCCAACCAAAAAATTAATTGTTCCTGAAATCAATGCGAACGAATTGACCAAAGAAGATAAAATCATTGCTAATCCAAACTGTTCTACAATTCAAATGGTTTTGGCCTTAGCCCCTTTACACAAAAAATACAACATCAAGCGCGTCGTAGTTTCTACATACCAGTCTATTACTGGAACGGGTGTAAAAGCGGTTCAACAATTTGAAAATGAATGTGCAGGAATAGAAGGCGATATGGTTTATAAATACAAAATCAACCGCAACTGTATTCCACAATGCGATAGTTTTGAAGATAATGGTTATACCAAAGAAGAAATGAAATTGGTAAAAGAAACCAAAAAAATATTAAGTGATGACTCTATCAAAGTTACTGCTACAGCGGTTCGCGTTCCAGTAGTTGGTGGTCATAGCGAAGCTGTTAATGTCGAATTTAGCAATGATTTTGATGTAAACGAAGTAAGAACTATTTTAAGTCAAACCGATGGAATCGTGGTTCAAGACAATCTAGACACTTTTACTTATCCAATGCCGCGATATTCTGAAGGTAAAAATGATGTTTTTGTAGGTAGAATTCGCCGTGACGAAAGCCAAGCCAATACCCTAAATATGTGGATTGTAGCCGATAATTTGAGAAAAGGCGCTGCAACAAATACCATTCAAATTGCACAATATTTAGTAGCTCATAATTTGGTTTAAACCATTTTAATACATTATAAAATCCAGTTGACTTTAAATTAATTAAAAAGTTAGCTGGATTTTTTCTTTGCTATTTCTATATTTGCAGCAAATGAAAAAGAAATTTGGTATAATAAACACTTTCCTGGCATTTGCAGTATTATTTGCAATGCTGTTTCAATTTGTGCATACTTATGAACACTTAGCTAAACAGCTTTCTGAAAAGGAATGTCACCACAAATACGCGTCAAGCCACGAAATTACGCATCAACACCACGATTTTGATCACTGTTTTGTGTGTCATTTTTCAGTAGGTAGTTTTTTAGCTTCAGATATTCATTATTTTGAATTCCAAAAAACAACCTTTTCTTCGGAATATTCCTTTTGTAGATCCAAAGGGATTACCCAATTCTTTAAAGGAAGCCTTTTTGCGCTTCGTGCTCCCCCGATTTTTATTGTTTAAAATATTTTAGTAATTTCTAAAATACCTAACAGGTTTTAAAAACCTGATAGGTATGAACTTCAATACAACGATAAAATCATTTCAAATGAAAAAAATAATTATTACCCTATTCTTGGGGTTTTCAGCTATGCTTCAAGCACAAAATAGCATTTCAGGAATTGTAACAGATACTAAAAACCAACCGTTAAAGGGAGTTTCTATTTACGCTCCAGAAACACACAAAGGTACTACGACCGATGAAAACGGAAAATATTCGCTATTGAATATTCCCTTAGGAAAAGTAAAAATAGCATTCGAACTTATAGGATTTGCAACCCAAAACACGACCATCAATATTCAACAAAAGGAGACCTCTCTAAATACTACTTTAGAGATAACGGTTTTCCAAATGGATGAGGTTATTGTTTCTACTGCTTTCAATAAAATTCAATCGCAAAATGTGATGAAAGTCGACCACGCAACCATCAAAGAATTACAGCAACAAGGAACTGCTACCTTAATAGAAGGTTTGGCAACAATTCCAGGCGTTTCGCAAATTTCAACAGGAACTTCTATTGGCAAACCGGTAATTCGTGGATTGAGTGCCAATAGGGTTTTAGTGTATTCGCAAGGAGTTAGAATAGAAAATCAGCAGTTTGGTGATGAGCACGGTTTGGGATTGAACGATGCTGGAGTCGAAAGTGTTGAAGTTATTAAAGGGCCAGCTTCCTTACTCTATGGATCGGATGCCCTGGGTGGGGTTTTATATTTTAACCCTGAAAAATTTGCCAATTCAGGTACTTTCAAAACAGATTTCAGTCAGAAATTTTTCTCCAATACGTTGGGAAGCAATTCCTCTATAGGAATAAAAACATCGACCGAAAATTGGAAATTCTTGGCGCGAGGAACATACAACACTCATTCAGATTATAAAGTTCCGGTTGGAGACCAAGTCACTAATACGCGTTACAATGAAACCGATTTCAAAACAGGAATTGGCTACAGCAACTCGAAGTTGTCCACTGTTTTCCGTTATAATTTAAATAAACTAGATTTAGGAATTCCTGAAAATGGCATTTCCGAACAATCAACTAGCAAAAAAACTATGTTTCCGAGTCAGGCTATTGATAATAATCTGTTAAGTTTGAATAGTATTTTCTTCTTTAAAAACTCGAAATTAGACGTCGATTTAGGATATATTGATAATAATCGTAGCGAATTAGAAGAAGGGAATATTGCTGTTTTGCATATGAAACTCAAAACGTTCAATTACAATGCAAAATACCATCTGCCAAAATTTGGGAAACTAGAATCAATCTTTGGAATTCAAGGAATGAATCAAACCAATTCCAATTCAGGTGAAGAATACTTGATTCCTGATGCTACTACCAATGATTTTGGAGTCTTTGGAACTGGAAATTACGAATGGAAATCGAATGTATTGCAAGGGGGTTTGCGTTTCGATAATAGACAAATTGTAACTATAGCGCAAGGAATTTCTGGTGAAGTAGGATCTTTTGACGCTATTGACAAATCATACAATAGTTTTAATGCTTCTTTAGGTTACAAAACTAATTTGGCTAAAGATTTTATTCTAAGAGCTAATTTAGCTTCTGGATTTCGAGCGCCAAATTTGGCTGAATTAACATCAAACGGCGTTCACGAAGGAACGAATCGGTATGAAGTAGGAAATTCCGATTTGAAAACAGAACAAAATGTTCAAACCGACTTGAATTTAGAATACAAAAGCAGCCATTTCGAGTTTTTTGTCAATGGATTTTATAACAATATCAACAATTATATCTATACCTCGCCAAGAGGAGATGTAATTGACAACAACGATGTTTTTGCCTATACACAAGATAATGCAAAACTTTATGGTGGTGAAATCGGACTTCATTTTCATCCTCATCCGCTAGATTGGTTGCATTATGAAACCAGTTTCGAAACTGTTACTGGCAAAAAAAAGAATGGAGATTACTTGCCGTTAATTCCGGCCAACAACTGGAATAACACCATTCGAACTGAATTCAAGATTAATAATTGGTTGGAAGAAGGTTTTGCTACTTTGAACGTTTCCTCCACTTTCAATCAAAATAATGTTAGCGGTTTTGAAACAAAAACGAATGGTTATACATTATTAAATCTTGGCTTTGGAGGAAAAATAAAATTAGGAAAAACTGCATTTGATGTCAATTTAAACGGCAATAATTTGTTCGACAAAACCTATATTGCTCATCTTTCGCGTTTGAAAACAGACGGCATTCCAAACATTGGAAGAAATATTGTTTTGGGATTGAATTTCAATTTATAATTTATTTCACCGCAAATTGCTTCGCCTGTTCGACCTTTGGTCTCGGGTCACAAATTATAAAACTTTTATTATCTAAAAAAATTTGCGAATTTGCGGTAAATTATTAATACTCGATCTTACCAATATAACTCATAATCCGAACAATTTTAGCTTTTCTATTATTGATGTAAGACGAGGAACTTGTAGCAGAATATTTTCTCGGGTTAGGCAAAATGGCGGCAATTCCAGCAGCTTGCATTTTCGTTAGGGTAACGGCATCTTTTCTGTACCAATATCGGGTTGCAGCTTGAGCTCCATAAACGCCATTTCCCATTTCGATGCTGTTGAGATAGACTTCCATAATGCGTTCTTTTCCCCAAATAAATTCAATTAAAACCGTGAAATAAGCTTCCAACCCTTTTCGTAAATAACTTCTTCCTTGCCAAAGAAAAACATTTTTGGCTGTTTGTTGCGAAATAGTGCTTCCACCTTTTATTCTCCGCCCTCTTTCGTTGTTTTTATATGCTTTTTGCATTGCAGTAAAATCGAAACCGTTATGAATCAAAAAAGTCCCGTCTTCACTAGCGATTACGGCTTTTTGTAAGTTAGGAGAAATATTTTCAATAGGTTCCCAATCGTGGCTGAAGTAATTTTCTTTACCCGCCAGTTTATTTTCGACAACGCGAATAGCCATCAACGGAGTAAATGGCACTGGGACAAATTTGTATAACACTACAAAAAAAATTGACAGTCCAAAAAACCAAAGCATTGCCTTAAATAAAAACCGTTTGACTTTACTGATGAAAGTTCCTGATCCTTTTTTTGAGGGTTGTTTCGATTTTTTTGCTGTTATTTTGGTTGCCATTACCTTGTCTTTGTATTTTCTATAAAAGTAAATATTTAATTTTGGTTACAAAATTAGGATTTACACCTAATAAAAAAAACAGCTGAAAATTAATATTACAGCTGTTATAAATTTTGAATATATTTTATTATTCCGGGTCATTCATTTTAAAAGTGTCCATAAAAGCGGTGGTATAATCCCCAGAAATATAACGCGGATCATCCATCAACTGTCTATGGAAAGGAATGGTTGTTTTTATTCCTTCGATTACAAATTCATCCAAAGCTCTTCTCATTTTGCTAATTGCTTCTTCGCGGGTTTGAGCCGTTGTGATTAACTTTGCAATCATAGAATCATAATTGGGCGGAATAGTGTAGCCTGAGTAAACATGTGTGTCCAAGCGAACTCCGTGTCCTCCCGGCATATGAAGTGTCGTTATTTTTCCTGGAGATGGTCTAAAGTCATTAAATGGATCTTCGGCATTGATTCGACATTCTATAGCGTGAAGTTGTGGCAAATAATTTTTACCAGAAATTGGTACACCTGCGGCAACTAAAATTTGCTCGCGGATTAAATCATAATCAATAACTTGCTCGGTTATTGGATGTTCTACTTGGATACGAGTATTCATTTCCATAAAGTAGAAATTACGGTGTTTATCAACCAAAAACTCAACAGTTCCAGCACCTTCATACTTAATAAATTCTGCGGCCTTTACTGCAGCCGCACCCATTTTATTGCGCAATTCATCGGTCATAAATGGAGAAGGAGTTTCTTCGGTCAATTTTTGATGACGCCTTTGTACAGAACAATCTCTTTCAGACAAATGGCACGCTTTTCCGTATGCATCACCAACAACTTGAATTTCGATATGTCTTGGCTCTTCGATAAGTTTCTCTAAGTACATTCCGTCATTCCCGAAGGCTGCGGCTGACTCTTGACGGGCACTTTCCCAAGCTTTCAGCAACTCTTCTGCTGCCCAAACGGCACGCATTCCTTTTCCTCCACCTCCAGCAGTTGCTTTTAGCATTACTGGATAACCCATTTTTTTGGAAAGTTTTTGGGCTTGTTCATATGATTCTAATAATCCTTCAGAGCCAGGAACACAAGGAACTCCAGCAGCTTTCATTGTTGCTTTGGCAGAAGCTTTATCGCCCATTCTGTCAATCATTTCAGGTGTTGCGCCGATGAATTTTATGTGATGTTCTTGACATATTTTAGAAAACTTTGAATTTTCAGAAAGAAATCCATAGCCTGGATGTATTGCATCTGCATTTGTAATTTCGGCAGCAGCAATAATATTTGACATTTTAAGATACGACAAGTTGCTTGGAGGTGGGCCAATGCAAACTGCTTCATCTGCAAATTTAACATGCAAACTTTCGGCATCGGCTGTTGAATAAACGGCTACCGTTTTGATTCCCATTTCCTTGCAAGTTCTTATGATGCGAAGTGCTATTTCTCCTCTATTGGCAATTAATATTTTTTTAAACATTTTTTTTGAATTATGAGTTATGAGTTATAAGTTATAAGTTATGAAAGGCAAAACCAAATCATAATTTATAATTCATAATTTATAATTTCTTAAGAAGGATCTACTAAGAATAATGGTTGGTCGTATTCTACAGGCGACATATCATCCACTAAAATTTTTACGATTTTTCCAGAAACTTCTGATTCTATTTCATTAAATAATTTCATCGCTTCAATAACACAAAGAACATTTCCTTTTGCAACTGTGCTTCCTACTTCAACAAATAAAGGTTTATCTGGTGATGGTTTTCTATAGAAGGTACCAATCATTGGAGATTTAATGGTAATATAATTAGCATTTTCAGCAACGGGAGCTGCTGCTGGTACTGGTGCTTGTGCAGGTGAAATTTGTTGAGGTACGACAGCTGGCTGCAGTGCTGGCTGAGCCGGCATTTGTACATAAGTGGCTTCCGATACATTCCCTTCTAATGTAGTTCTAATGGTGATTTTTACATCATCCATCTCTAATTTAACTTCGGCCACTCCCGAATTTGCTACAAATTTGATTAGATTTTGAATTTCTTTTAAATCCATAATTACTTGTTTTTAATTTAATTTTAATTTTTGTCGTAAGCCCATTTGAGATAAATAGATCCCCAAGAAAATCCTCCTCCAAAAGCGGCAAATATAATAGTATCTCCTTTTTTAAATAAATGTTCAAAATCACTTAACACTAGAGGAAGCGTTGCCGAAGTGGTGTTTCCGTATCTTTCTATGTTCATTAATACTTTTGAATCTTCCAAATCCATTCTATTGGCGGTTGCATCAATAATTCTTTTATTTGCCTGATGTGGAACCAACCAAGCAATCTCATCGTGGGTCAAATTATTTCTCTTCATAATCATCTCACAAGCATCAGCCATGTAAGTAACAGCATATTTAAAAACTGATTTTCCGTCTTGCATAATATTATGAAGATTATCGCCAACTGTTTGTTCTGAAGCCGGTAAAAGCGAACCTCCTGCAGTCATTTTTAAAAAATCTCTTCCGTCACCGTCAGTTCTTAGGTACTCGTCTTGTACACCTAATCCTTCGAAATTTGGTTCAAATAAAACTGCTCCAGCACCATCTCCAAAAATTATACAAGTTGTTCTGTCGGTATAATCTACAATAGAGGACATTTTGTCGGCTCCTATTAATAATACTTTTTTATATCTTCCTGATTCTATGTAGGCTGCAGCAGTTGACATTCCGAACAAAAAACTGGAACAAGCGGACTGTAAGTCGTAAGCAAAAGCATTTGTAGCTCCGATTTCAGTGGCAACATAAGCTCCTGTAGAGGCAACTGGCATATCTGCGGTTGCAGTTGCCATCAAAAGCAAATCTATTTCAAGTGGATCAATGTTTGCTTTTTTTATTAAGTCTAATGCTGCATTTATGGCCAAAAACGATGTCCCTTTACTATCATCTTTAAGAATTCGTCTTTCTTTTATTCCAGTTCGTGAAGTGATCCACTCGTCATTTGTGTCGACTAATGTTTCTAGTATCTTGTTTGTAAGCACGTAGTCTGGAACATAAGCTCCAACAGCAGTGATTGCGGCTGTGATTTTATTCATTCTATTCTGTTATTTCTAGCAAAATGTTGCCATTTGAAAAATTTCTAAAGGAGTCGAAAATTACAAAAATTTTTCTAATCCTTATCGTTTTAATAATTCTTATTTAATGAAAATTGTAAATAACAAAAAAAACTCTCACATAGTGAGAGTTCAAATATCATTTAGAAAAATGCATTAAGCAACAGCTACAGATTTATCTATAACAACTTGCCCTCTGTAATACATTTTACCTTCATGCCAGTAGGCTCTGTGATATAAATGCGCTTCGCCAGTGATTGGACAAGTAGCGATTTGTGCTACAGTAGCTTTGTAATGTGTTCTTCTCTTATCTCTTCTTGTTTTGGAGATTTTTCTTTTAGGATGTGCCATTTTACTATATTATTTATCCGTTAATAGTTGCTTTAACTTGTCCCAACGCGGGTCAATATTTTCTTCTTTTTGTTCTTTTTTATGCTCTTTTTTCAGTTCTTTTATGGTCAACTCTTTTAGTTTTGTCAAAGCTTCCGTGTTTAAACTTCCGTCTTTTATGCCTGGGTGAATTCGTCTTAGAGGAACTGAAAGCACTATCATTTCATATATATATTGTGCAATATCTATTTGAAATTCTCCGTGTGGCAAAATAAGCAACTCTTCATTGTCGTTATTAAAAGCCTCTCCAAAACGCACAATCAATTTCATTTTACCTTTTATTGGTAAATCAAATTCTTCGTTTGTCATATCGCAAGGCACATTTACGGTTCCTTTATGCTTGAAAGCCAACTCTATTAGTGTACTTTTTTTCTCTAAAACTACATTTACTTTGATGTCTGAATTATTAAATTCGTGATAATCAAAGATTTCAAAGAACGCATTACTTATCTGATATTCAAAATGATGTTTCCCTAGCTTTAATCCTATAAATGGAATTAAATATTCTTTAGTTTTGTTCATTTCAACAACAATTTGCCCTAAACTTCGGGAGTGCAAAGATATAAAATTATTGGAAATCTAATAATCTTATTTATCTTTTTTTATTTATATCTGTTTATCTTTTGTTTTTAGCGGTTTTTTACTGATTTCTGCATATTGATTTCTTGAATTATAGACGTCTAAAGCCAGGTAAACAGCCTCTTTGAATGAATTGTAATCGGCAATTCCTTTTCCAGCGATGTCGTATGCTGTGCCGTGATCGGGCGATGTTCTAATTTTATTTAAGCCTGCGGTATAATTTACTCCATTTCCAAACGACAATGTTTTGAAAGGAATTAATCCTTGATCGTGATAGGTTGCTATTATAGCATCGTATTTATCATATTGATTGCTTCCAAAAAAACCATCAGCGGCAAAAGGTCCAAAGACTAATATTCCTTTCTCAAATAGTTTTTTTAATGCCGGTTTTAAAATTGCATCGTCTTCTTTTCCTATAACACCGCCATCGCCACAATGTGGGTTTAATCCCAAAACGGCTATTTTTGGCTTGTTGATACTGAAATCTTGAATAATAGTTTGCTTTACTGTTTCTATTTTTTTGATGATCAATTCTTCTGTAAGATGAGCCGCAACTTCGTTTAACGGAATGTGATCGGTTAACAATCCTACTCTCAAATTATCTTGCACCATCAACATTAAAGCATTACCATCTAATTCTTGGTCTAAATAATCGGTGTGTCCTGGAAACTTAAAGTTCTCCGATTGAATATTGTACTTGTTTATTGGCGCCGTCACCAAAACATCTATTGCACCTTCCTTTAAAGCTTTAGTAGCGGCAACAAATGATTTGATGGCATATTTACCTGCTCTTTCATCATTTACTCCAAAATTAATTTCTACTCCTTCTTGCCAAACATTCAAAACATTGATTTTTCCCAAAACCAATTGGTCTAATCTATCAATTCCGTGAAGCAACACTGTCGACTCAAAGGATTTTTTTATAAACGAGAGAAGTTTTACATTGGCAAAAATTACTGGTGTGCATAATTCCAACATTCGAGAATCTTCGAATGTTTTTAAAATAACTTCGCTTCCAATACCGTTTAAATCTCCAATTGAAATTCCAACGATTATATTTTCTGCTCTTTTTATCATGACATCACATTATTTATTGCTAATTTTGAAGTGCAAATTTAGTAAAATAAAATAAGAAATGTTTACAGGAATTATAGAATCCCTTGGCACAGTCCAAGAAATAAAAAATGATAAGGACAACGTTCATATTACAATTGAATCCGTAATCACTGATGAACTTAAAATAGATCAAAGTGTTGCCCATAATGGAATTTGTATGACAGTGGTTTCCATCGACAAAAGCCTTTATACAGTAACCGCAATCGGCGAAACGATAAAAAAAACAAATTTATCTGATCTAAAAGTTGGAGATACCATCAATTTAGAAAGAGCGATGAAATTGGGTGACCGCCTCGACGGACACATTGTTCAAGGGCACGTGGATCAGGTTGGAATTTGTACAGTTGCAAAGGAAACAAACGGAAGTTGGTATTTTACTTTTGAATATGACGAAACTATTGGAAATATTACAATAGAAAAAGGTTCAATAACTGTAAATGGAGTGAGTTTGACTGTTGTAGATTCTACAAGAAACGCGTTCAGCGTTGCCATTATTCCTTATACTTTTGAAAACACTAATTTTAAATCTTTTAAAATTGGCACGAAGATAAATCTTGAATTTGATTTAATTGGCAAGTATATTGCAAAATTACATTCTAATAAATAAAACTGAGATTGTATAAAAACATTAAAACTCCAATTTTAAGTTGGAGTTTTTAGTTTTAGTTTTTGTTTGTAAATGATATAAATCCCAAATAACACGGCAATCAACAATAAAAATGTGATGTTTTCATCAATAGGTGCACTTGGTGGTACTGGTGGGGCCTTATAATTGGGTGCTGGTGGGCTTGGTTTTGCAAAAGCAATAGAAATACCTAAAAGGTAAATCAAGGTAATATAAAAGCGGGTTGCAATATTTTTCATATTTGTTTTAAAAAATTAATTTAAAAAAAAGACTATCATTGAACTGACACACTTCTTTGATTTAAAAATAATGTTGACAAAGTTATTTCTATTTGATAAAAAACAACATATTTTTGATAAAAAACTTTCTATTGAATATCTTTTTTTAATGCACAATTTCTTTATTTAATTTTTTTCAGAATTAATTTAGAATTGAATTTTTATTTTCTAGACTATTTAACTTTTTTGTTTAGGTCTCATAATAATCACAAAAATATCAAAAAAACATAAATGTAATTATGTCAAATCAGCCAATTACGGGGGGTAAATCAACCAAAATTTTTACTGTATATCATTTTAAGCTGTTTTGCGTCAAAAATAGCGACGATATGGTAATTGGATTATCATGGATTAGAGTTTACGGTTCAGAAAAGCACTTGGCTACTATTTATGATAAAAATCGTAGCACCTTCATATTTTATGTATATTGTTTAAATAATTATTTATTCCATTTATCAAAAGTGGGCAATGTATTATAAATTAATTGTTTATTAGCTCCGCCTTTTTTAGATTCTTGAGCAAATCCGATTAAACTTGCAACTAATAAAGCTACTAAAATTAATTTTTTAAATTTTGGTACTGTATTAATTTATTTAAAATGTAAATGTATGCGCAGGAACAGTAAGACAGCAATCTAAAAAGTCTCATTTACAATGTCAAATTGTTTCAATCCAAAACCATTTTGTACATTATTTTAATTTCAAATAGTTTCCCTAGTCAATGCAGTAAACAAAATAAAAAAATGACATTAAAAAAATGCTTTTTATAGAATTAGATTGCCCGTTTTTGTTATAATCTCGTAATGCTACTATTACTAGCCTAACGAATAATTTTTCTCAAAACTGCTTCAATTACGATTGAAAACGAACAATGTTTTGCACCAAATTAAAAATGAAAAATTAGAACTTTGCATTATCGTTCCAATGAGTAATGAAATTCCGATTCCGAATTCTTTAACTGCACAACTCAATCTGCTTTTTATCCTTAAAATGTGCTTTGCATCCGCATTATCATTAACCTCCGATTTTAATTTTAATTTTTTAAACTGAAGTTTGCAATACCCTCACTCTAAAAATTCGTCCAAAACTTGGATAAATTGATTGCATTTTTTAAAAGATACAAGGCTTTTTAGCCAACTCTGGTTAAGTGCTAACAATCAAATTCTTTTATTGCAAAAAAATAAAAGAATTGAACAAAATAAAAAAAGCCTTGTAAACTATTCATTTACAAGACTTTTTATGTTTAAATCGTGGTCCCACTTGGAATCGAACCAAGCACCTACTGATTATGAGTCAGTTGCTCTAACCGAATGAGCTATAGGACCATTATTGCGGTTGCGAAATTACTATTATTTTATATTTATTACAACTATTTTTGTATAGATTTTTCAACCCACACTATTTATTCAAAATTTAAAATGGAACTTACTGATTATTAGAATGCTTCAAGGATGTTTTTCTTTAAAAATTATTGAATCTCTTGACACAATTCTATCAGAACACCATTGGTGCTTTTTGGATGTAAAAAAGCAACTAATTTATTATCAGCTCCTTTTTTTGGAGTTTCGTTTAAAATGATAAATCCTTCGTTTTTCAATCGTTCAATTTCAGCTACAATGTCCTCAACATCAAAAGCAACATGATGAATTCCTTCTCCTTTTTTGGCAATAAATTTTGCTATTGGACTTTCTGGATTTGTGGCTTCAAGAAGTTCAATTTTATTTGGACCACTCCTAAAAAAAGCCGTTTTCACTCCTTCGCTGGCGACTTCTTCTTCTTTATAAGCGGGTGCTCCAAAGAGTTTTTCATATATTATCGAAGAATCCGCTAAATTTGCTACAGCTATTCCTATGTGTTCTATTTTATTCATTTTCAAGTTGTGTTTTACTTCATTAAAAATAAGGAAATTTTATGGTTTTTCAAAAAATTTAAACTTAAATAAAGCTAAAAAAATTATCCGTTGGTTACTTTATAACGGTGTCTCTCAAAAAATTAGTATTTTTGCACCATGGAAACAAATAGACAGAAAAAAATAGGTGGCGTGATCCAAAAAGATTTGGTTGACATTCTACAAGGTGAAGTGAGAAAAAACGGAGTTTCAAATTTGATAATTTCGGTATCCAAAGTTAGCGTAACGACAGACTTATCAGTAGCAACGGTGCATTTGAGCATTTTCCCTCAGGATAAGGCCAAAGAAACTCTAGTGGCAATACAAACAAATTCTAAATTAATCAAACACGATTTGTCGCAAAGAGTGCGTTTGCAATTGCGAAAAGTTCCAAATTTAGTTTTCTTTATAGACGATTCTTTAGACTATATAGAAAAAATAGACAACGCGCTATCGAATAAAGACAATCCTATTGAAAACCGGGAGCTTTTAGAAAAACGTAGATTTCAATAAAATTTGAATTTCTCTCTTTATATAGCCAAACGATATGTTTTTAGCAACAGCAAAAACAACGCTATCAATATCATCAATCGCATTGCCAGTATGGGAATCATTGTTGGCGCAATGGCTTTGTTCGTGGTTTTATCTGTTTTTAGTGGGCTGAAAGTTTTTAGTCTTTCCTTTTCCAATGATATTGATCCCGATTTAAAAATAAGCAGTACATTCGGAAAATCCCTTTTGATTTCACCTTCACAAGAAAGTCAAATTAAGCAAATTGACGGACTTGTTTCCTACAGTAAAATAGTAGAGGAACGTGTTTTATTCACATTTGACGGCAAACAAGAGGTCACTTATTTGAAAGGTGTCGATGCTAAATATAATACTATAAATGGAATTAAAAAAACACTTTACAACGGCGTTTGGTTAAGGCCAAATTCAGATGAAGTGGTTGTGGGTTACGGAATTGCGCAACAATTCTCTATGGGTTTGTTAGATTACAATCATTATTTAGAGGTTTTAGCACCAAAACCTGGAAAAGGAAATATCGAAAATCCCGAAGAAGCTTTCAATAAAATGATTCTTGTTCCAATCGGGATTTATGCAATTAGTGAAGACTTGGATTCAAAATATGTATTTGCTGATTTGGGTTTGGCGCAGGATTTATTGGATTATAAACCCAACCAAATTTCAGGAATTGAGGTCAAAATGGCAAAAGATGCAGATGAAAATATAATCGTCAGTAAACTTCAAACCATTTTCAACAATAAAATTACCGTTAAAAATAGAGCTCAACTAAACGATTCTTTGTACAAAATGTTGAATACCGAAAATCTTGCGGTCTATTTGATATTTACTTTGGTGATTGTAATCGCTCTTTTCAATTTGATTGGCGCTTTAATTATGATGATTTTGGACAAAAAAGGAAATCTGAAAACTCTATTAAATCTAGGAACCGAAATTAAAGATTTGCGTAAAATATTCCTGCTTCAAGGCACATTATTAAGCGTTTTTGGCGGAATAATTGGTTTGACTTTAGGAATTGCTATAGTGTTATTACAACAACATTTTGAATTGATAATGATTACGCCAACATTGGCTTATCCTGTAGTTTTTTCTTTAGAAAATGTCTTGATTGTTTTGGCAACGATTGTCACGCTTGGTTTTATCGCTTCATTAATTGCAAGTAGCCGGGTTAGTAAGAAGTTGTTGGATTAGTTTACGAAATCTGAGGAAGCTTGTTAGGAATATCTTCTTTTGAATGCCAAAATGCCAAAATAAATATTTCATCTTTTTCCCAGATATAATACAAACCATAAGGAAATTTATTCAACCAAAATATTCTAATTTTAGAATACCGACATTGGAAACTTTCAGGATTTTTTGCAATAGTTTTAAAACCTGATCGTATTTCTTTCTCTATTCTTTTGGCTAAATCAATATTGATTAAAGCATAATGCGCAATTGTGTTTTCAATTTCAATAGCTGCATTAGTTTTTAAAATGAGTTTGTTATAACTCATATTTAGATTTTAAGGAATCTAAGAATTCTAACGCATCAACGCCAGATTTAGGATTTTCTTGATGTTCCAATACTCTTTTATCCAGTTCTCTTTTTTGATTTTCGGATAAAGGAACAGGTTCAATTTCGTGCAAAACAAAATTCTTCACTTTCTGAATAATGGAAACATCATTGATATTTTGAAGTAAATCAATTAAAAGAGATTTTTCGGTTTGAACACTCATAATGAAAATTATTTATAACAAATATAGCGAAAAATTTGATAACAATAATTGAGATTCTTAATTTTTAAACAACCTCATATCCCGAATAATCGGCTTCAATTTCATTCAAGACAGAAAATAATTCTTCTGGATGATCTAAAGTAACCAATTGCTGTTTGAACGGTTTAAAAGAATGAATTCCTTTGAAATAATTGGTATAATGTGGACGCGTTTCTACAATTCCGAGTCTTTCGCCTTTCCATTCCATTGCCCAAGTAAGATGATTGCGAACGGCTTCGACTCTATCGGTAACGGTTGGTTTTGCTAAATGTTCTCCCGTTTTGAAGTAATGTTTGATTTCGTCAAAAATCCAAGGATATCCAATGGCAGCGCGACCAATCATAATGCCATCGATGCCATATTCGTTTTTATATTGCAATGCTTTTTCTGGGGAATCGATGTCTCCGTTTCCGAAAATTGGCATCGTAATTCTAGGATTATTTTTCACTCGGGCAATATGCGACCAATCCGAATGGCCTTTATACATTTGAGCACGAGTTCTGGCGTGAATACTCAAAGCAGCGACACCAATATCCTGCAAACGCTCGGCAACCTCGTCTATATTGATGGAATTATCGTCCCAACCCAAGCGGGTTTTTACCGTTACTGGCAAATGTGTGCTATCGATAACTGCTTGCGTTAAGCGAATCATTAAATCGACATCTTTCAAAACGCCTGCACCCGCCCCTTTGCAAACGACTTTCTTTACGGGACAACCAAAATTAATATCAATGATATCTGGATTTACGGTAGAAACAATTTTGGATGATAATGCCATTGCTTCTTCGTCACCTCCAAAAATTTGGATTCCAACAGGTCTTTCATAATCGAAAATATCCAATTTCATTCGGCTTTTTATGGCGTCACGAATTAATCCTTCGGAGGAAATAAACTCCGAATACATCAAATCTGCGCCGTGTTGTTTGCACAATCTGCGAAATGGCGGATCGCTCACATCTTCCATCGGAGCGAGAAGTAGAGGGAAATCAGGAAGTTCTATGTTGCCAATTTTTATCAAGGAAAATTTTTTGCAAAGATAGTTAAGAATAATTAGCAATGAAATTTAATCTTAAGGCAACGAAATTGTAATCAATTAAAAGTTATTTTTACAAAAACTTCTAGATGCTTTTTCAGTTTGGCTTTTACAGTTCGCTCTTACTTATTTCTTTTTCACAAGGAATAATTTATAGTGTTTTATTGTTAGTGAAAGCAATTAGAACCGAAAACAAATCCAACTATTGGCTCAGCCTTTTTATCTTTCTATGTAGTTTGTACATCGCACCTTGGATGGTGGGTTTCGCTGGTTGGTATGACAATCAACCGTATCGAGATATTTTATTTTACACTCCTTTTCAGCATTTGTTTCTTGTGGGTCCGATTATCTTTTTTTATACCCAAAGTTTATTAAATCCATCTTTTCGATTTTCAAAAACAGAAGCGTTTCATTTAATTCCAGGATTCCTTTATTTTTTATATATCATAGCAATTTGGGTTTATGACAAATTCATTTTTGGAGACTATTATTTTTATAAAGACGGAATGGATAAAGATTTTGAAGATTGGTACCAAAAGCTGGGATTAATTTCTATGATTTTTTATTTTGTTTTGAGTATTCGATATTACAATGTGTACAAAAAACTAATTTTTCAGGTGGTAAGTTATGCTGACTCTGTTTTATTCAAATGGATCAAAACCTATTTAATTGCTTTTCTTGTAATGCTATTACTGCCGATACTTTTTGATTTAATAGGACTATTTTATCCAGAAATACAATCTTATCAAGGAAGTTGGTGGTTTTATCTATTCTTTTCGATTGTGATGTATTACATCGCAATTACAGGCTATTCGAATCCTATAAACTCAACTATTCCTTTCAGGATGTCGTTTTTTGATAAAAATCCGATTCTTTTATTGGATGAGAATCAGACAATTGCATCCGAAACTTTTATTGATATTGAACACGAAACTTTTGATAAAATCACATCCCCAGAAATTGACTATTGGAAATCAAAAATTGAAACTCTGATTCAAGAAGAAAAACTATTCGAGAATCCAGAATTGACAATTACAGACATCGCCAAAAAATTAAAAACAAATGCTTCTGTAATTTCCAAAACAATCAATCAAGGTTTCCAAATGAACTTTAATGATTGCATCAATACATACCGAATTGAATCAGTGAAAAATAGGTTTGCCAATGGCGAGCACAAAAAATCTACTTTGCTCGGAATCGCATTCGATAGTGGATTTAATTCAAAAGCTACTTTTAACCGTGCTTTCAAAAAAAACACTAGGAAAACCCCTAAAGAATTCATAGAAACGCTTTAGCTTCTTTATTTACAATACTTCTCAGATTTTATTTAATTCGTCTCAAATCATAATTTGAAGCGATTGGTTTTGAATGTTAAAGCAACTTTGCGACATCAAATAACCAGAAACCTAGTAAAGGGTTTCGTAAAACTTTAAAAAATGAAAAAAGTAATTTCGACCGTCGTTTTAGCTCTAATCATTACTTCATGTAGTGTATTTAGTTCCCTAACTTCTAACACAACTATTAAACCAAACGAAAGTTTTGTTTTAGGAAATAATGAACACGGAACCTTCAAAGTAAAACTTAAAAACGTTTCCAATCACGATTTGCAACTAATTATGGCTCCAATTGCCGGAGGAACACATTCGCCGATTACTGTTCGTCCAAATGAAACTACTACTGTAAAAGCAGAAAGCAATACCGCATTAATTATTGAAAATAATTCCAACGAAGGTGCTTCTGTGGATTTGTATGTTACTGGCGATACTGGATTATCAATGGGATATAATAAATAAAAGAGTTTCAATCATCAATCAATTAAAAATAAATTATAACCACCAAATTTAACTATTATGACAAAATTAATTATCGCAATCGTAGTGACATTATCGTCAATATTTGCAAACGCACAACTCAAAGGTTCAGGAAAAACCATAACTAAAAAATATGATTACAAAAACTTCGACAAAGTTTGCTTCGAAAATCTAGACGGAAAAATTGAAGTCGAAATTGGAAAACCTTGGAGCATTTCGGTAACCATTGATGATAATTTAGAACCTCTTTTAACTTTTACCGAAAACCCATCAGAATATGAATTGAAAGTTCAATTTAAAGGAAACAAAAACAATCAAATGTATATTGAAAATACCAATTTCAAAATCAAAATTACGATGCCCGAAGCTAGCGTGATTAAGAATACAGGAAATAGTGATTTGATTGTAAAAAGTATTTTTGGTCGTTATTTCAGATTAGAAAACACAGGAAATGGTGATAGTAAAATCATCGGAACAATTGAGTCTTTAGATGTTAACAAAACTGGAAATGGCGATGTAAATGCAGAAAATCTAAAAGCCAAAAAAGCAACTTTAAAAAGCACAGGAAACGGAGATCTGATCGTCAATGTTTCCGAAGAACTTTCGGCTAAATTAACCGGAAATGGCGACATAATCAACAAAGGAAAAGCAAAATTTGATGCCAATTCTAAAAAATCAGGGAATGGAGATTTAATCGCAAACTAGATTTTTAATCATTAAAACTATAAAAATCAAATTGTGATTCTAATGCCTAATATAACAAAACCTACTTCATTTTCACAGAGGTCAAAATTGCTTCTTCAGAAAAAGACACTACCTGTTTTATTGCAAAAATTTAATAAGAGAGAATAAAATAAGTATTTTAGAACCGTATTTTAAAAAATGAAAAATAATAAAAAAAATTGTATCAATTATTACCATTATGATTTTTCAACTCGGATTTTCGCAATCAGAAAAATATACCTAAATTGTTAACTACTATAATTCGCAAAAAAACTTTAACGGAACTGTTTTAGTAGCCACTAATGGCAAAATCGACTTCTTGACAGGAATAGGAATTGCTAATAGACAATCGGATAATATCATAAAAGCCGATTCTAAATTCAAAATTTTATCGATAACTAAAACCTTTACTGCAGTTTTAATTTTACAGCTTCACCAAGAAGGAAAGCTTGATTTAAAAGCAACTTTTGGAAGGTACTTTCCAAATTACAAAGGCGAAGCAAAAGACAAAGTTACCATCGAAAATTTACTGACCTATAGTTCAGCAATTCCGAATCTTGCCGAAAAACTTGAAATGAAAACCTATCAATTGCCGTTGTCTATTGATGACTATATTGACACCTATTGTAGCAATAAATTGGACACCATTCCCGGAAAAAAAAGCGCGTATAATAATGGTGACTATATGATTTTACATAAAATAATCGAAAACATAACTGGAAAATCATTTGAAAAAAATCTCGAAGAAAAAATTCTAAAACCGCTGCAAATGCAAAATACCAATATGTTAAAATCAACTGATATTATTTCGGGATTGGTAGCTTCTTATACTATTGATGAAAAAACAAATGAATTCAAAAATGACGAACCTTATTACATAGAAAATTTTTTTGGATCGGGTTCAATATATTCCACTGTAGAAGATTTATTGAAATTTGATACTGCCATTTTCAATCATACATTACTTTCAAAAAAAACTACCGAAATAATGATTGCGCCAAACAGAGCACTTGATAATGTCGCATTTGGATTTTGGTTTGCCGATGGTTATGGCGTTTTCAATACTAAATTTGTGTATCGACCAGGCGGGATTCTTGGTTCCAATACCAATTGGATTCATACACTCGATAACAACAAAAGCATCATAGTTTTTAGTAATACCAATGCTACAAACCTTTATGAAATGTCGGAACAATTGTATTTAATAAGTAAAGGCGAAAATTCAACCATCACAGATTTAAAAAAGTAAACAATTTTGCTTCTAACAAGCGAGATGAAATAAAAGTGATTTAAAGTTTTCTGAATAATATCAGTCGAAAAATTAAAAAATTAGCTTCAAAAACTAATTTTATCAGGAAGGGTTAAATCTTACGAATTCTAATACTTTTTGGTGTAATTACGATAAAGGAATGTTGTTCAATTTCATTATTTTTAAGAAAATCAATCAAAATTGTTTCAATATTTTTTTAATTCAGAATAATGATACCTCAACAAAATGACAGAAACGTTTTTTTGATTATAAGCAAATACTAAATCTCCAAAATCTTTGTCTTCGGTTACTATTATTCTCGGTGGATTTTGTGCAAAATCAATGATTTCTTTATCTGATATCCCTCTTTTATTATCAAAAATAGAAAATGTATCTAAAGCCGCTTTTCTTAAAGCTTCTATTATTTCAATAGGTATATTTTCGTCTGCAATTAACATCAAGAAACTTCTAAAAGTTCTTCATTTCCAATAATCTTAGAAGCATATTCTAATGTTGCTAAAACTTGTATTTGAGATATATGCGGGTATAACTTTAATAAATCTTCAAAAGATATCCCCTCAGATAATTTTTTTAAAATTAACTCAACAGTTATCCTAGTTCCATTAATAATAGGTTTTCCATTCATTATTTCAGGATTTCTAATTATAATATTGTGGTGTGTCTTCATCGCTAATTTTATTTATACACAAATATATAAATTTTTAATCTCTTTGAGAATTGTCAATTCATTTTAAATCGAATCTTTACCTTATATTTGCCGATTAATGCGCAAGCATTAGCTTAAAAATGATAGAAGACGAGAATGAAAAATATACGGAATTTTTGCATTATTGCACACATTGATCACGGAAAAAGCACGCTTGCTGACCGCTTGCTTGGCGCAACTCATACAGTAACCGCACGGGAAGAAAAAGCGCAATTGCTAGACAATATGGACTTGGAGCGCGAACGTGGGATTACTATAAAAAGCCACGCCATCCAGATGGAATACACTTATAAAGGAGAAGAATATATCCTGAATTTGATTGATACTCCAGGACACGTAGATTTTTCGTATGAGGTTTCCCGTTCGATTGCAGCTTGCGAAGGAGCACTTTTGATCGTAGATGCTGCACAAAGTATTCAAGCACAGACGATTTCAAATTTGTATTTGGCATTGGAAAATGACTTAGAAATTATTCCAGTTTTGAACAAAGTAGATTTGCCATCTGCCAATCCAGAAGAAGTGAGCGATGATATTATAGATCTTTTGGGATGCAAATTGGAAGATATTATTCACGCTTCAGGGAAAACTGGTTTTGGGGTCGAAAATATTTTGGCAGCTATTATTGAAAAAATTCCTCCTCCAAAAGGAAATAAAGATGAGCCATTACAAGCGTTGATTTTTGACTCGCATTATAATCCATTCCGTGGAATTGAGGTTATTTTCCGTGTGAAAAACGGAGAAATCAGAAAAGGTCAGAAAATTAAATTTATGGCGACTGGCAATGAATATTTTGCCGATGAAGTAGGAACTTTGAAATTAAACCAAGTTCCAAAAAGTGTGATTTCAACTGGAGATGTAGGTTATTTAATTTCTGGAATTAAAGAGGCGAAAGAAGTAAAAGTGGGAGACACGCTGACCGATGCAAAAACGCCAACAACGAATATGATTACGGGTTTCGAAGATGTAAAACCAATGGTTTTTGCAGGAATTTACCCTGTAGATACTGATGATTTTGAGGAGTTGAGAAACTCCATGGAAAAACTACAATTGAATGATGCTTCCTTAGTTTTTACTGCTGAAAGCTCGGCCGCATTAGGTTTTGGTTTCCGTTGCGGCTTTCTTGGAATGTTGCATATGGAAATCATTCAGGAACGACTAGAACGTGAGTTCGATATGACCGTAATTACTACTGTTCCCAACGTTTCGTATTTGGCTTACACCAAAAAAGAACCTGAAGTTGGTTTTGTGGTAAATAATCCATCAGATTTACCAGAGCCTTCACGTTTAGATAGAGTAGAAGAACCTTACATCAAAGCAACCATTATTACCAAATCAGATTTTGTGGGTAACGTAATGTCTTTATGTATCGAAAAACGTGGCGTGATAACCAATCAAACGTATTTGACTACCGAAAGAGTGGAATTGAATTTCGATATGCCATTGGCTGAGATTGTATTCGATTTTTATGATAGATTGAAAACTGTTTCCAAAGGTTATGCTTCTTTTGATTATTCCCCAATTGGAATGCGAACTTCTAAATTAGTGAAACTTGATGTTTTATTGAATGCCCAATCTGTAGATGCGCTTTCGGCATTGATTCACGAAAGTAATGCGTACAATATTGGTAAAAAAATGTGTGAGAAATTGCGCGAATTAATTCCGAGACAGCAATTTGACATTCCGATTCAGGCTGCAATTGGTGCCAAAATTATTGCGCGTGAAACCATAAAAGCCTTGCGTAAAGACGTTAC
>CAMBHH010000030.1 GCA_945866505.1 Flavobacterium psychrophilum | reverse complement strand
AAATACATTTTAATGAACATTCCTAATGATAAAATTGAAGCTATTGGTAAAATATTGCCTGTTTTAAAAAGCCTTACCGTTATGCCATTGGCAGAAGAAGGTTGGAGCAGTGTTCATTCTGTAATCGACAAAGACACTTTTTGGGATGTTATCGACCAATTAAAAGAAGCCGGAGCCGAAGGAATTTTGGTTTGTCCAATCGAAAAAATGGTGCTGTAAAAAGTTATGAGTTTAAAAGTTAAAAGTTATACGTCTTACGAATAACTTTTAACACCTAACGCATAACACTTAACTTTTAACTAAAAAAATGAACAAAATATTTAATCCAAAACCCGAAACTTGGTCAGAAATCCTAAAAAGACCAACAAAAACGATCGATGACATCGAAGTTACCGTAAAGGAAATTTTCAGGGAAGTTGAAAAAAAGGGAGATCAGGCTATAGCCAAATATACTTCACTATTTGACGGCGTTAAATTTGAAAACATTGAAGTTTCTCTATCAGAAATAGATCAAGCCATTGCAACTATTCCCGAAGATTTGAAAAACGCCATCCAACTAGCAAAATCAAACATAGAAAAATTCCATTCGGCTCAAAAAACAACTAAAGTTGAAGTAGAAACTACCGAAGGTGTCTATTGCTGGCAAGAAAAAAGACCTATTCAAAAAATTGGTTTATACATTCCTGGAGGAACAGCTCCTTTATTTTCAACGGTTTTGATGCTTGCTGTTCCCGCCAATATTGCTGGTTGCAACGAAATTGTGTTGTGTTCGCCACCGGATAAAAACGGAAATATCAATCCAGCCATTTTATATGCTGCCAATTTATGTGGTGTTACCAAAATTTTGAAAGTAGGAGGAATCCAAGCGATTGCAGCGATGACTTTCGGGACGCAATCAATTCCAAAAGTGTACAAGATTTTTGGACCTGGAAATCAGTTTGTGACTGTGGCAAAACAACTCGCAACCCAATTTGGCGTGGCAATCGATATGCCCGCTGGACCTTCGGAATTGTTGATTGTAGCCGATGATACGGCTGTCCCTGCTTTCATAGCTTCCGATTTATTATCGCAAGCGGAACACGGAACCGACAGTCAGGTAATTTTGGTTTCGACTTCAAAAGAATTGATTGATGAAGTCGAAAAAGAAGTACAATCCCAATTGGAAGTGTTGCCAAGAAAATCCATTGCTGAAAAAGCTATTGCCAATTCGAAATTGATTTTTGTTGAAAATGACAAAATTGCTTTGGAATTAATCGATGAATATGGCCCAGAACATTTTATTATTTGCACCAAAGACGAAGATTTCTTTTTAAATAACATTGGCAACGCTGGATCGGTTTTCATTGGAAATTACACTCCAGAAAGTGCGGGAGATTATGCTTCGGGTACCAATCATACCTTGCCAACCAACGGATATGCCAAGAATTACAGCGGAGTAAATTTGGATAGTTTTACCAAATCGATGACGTTTCAGAAAATATCCGAAAAAGGAATCCAAAATATCGGAAAAGCCATTGAAGTTATGGCAGAAGCCGAAGGATTACAAGCCCACAAGAATGCAGTTACTTTGAGATTGAAGAGTTTAGAATAGAAGAAAGAAGAAAGAGGCAAGAAAAAAGATTGAAATAATTTGAGGAATAAACGGAACGTCTTTCCTCTCGCATCTTTCTTCTTTTCTCCAAAAAAATAAAGAAAATGAAAGATTTTAATATAAATAATTTAGTACGCGAAAACGTTAAGTCGATGAAGCCTTATTCTTCGGCACGTGACGAATTTGAGGATTTTGACACGGCCGATATGATTTTTTTGGATGCCAATGAAAATCCGTTCCAGAATGGCGTAAATCGTTATCCTGACCCACAACAAAGCAGTGTGAAAGTGGTTTTGGCAAAACAAAGAAACGTAAACCCAAACCAAATTTTATTGGGTAACGGAAGCGACGAAGTACTGGATTTAATTTTCAGAGCTTTTTGTGAACCTAAAATTGATAATGTGATTACTTTGCCACCAACCTATGGGATGTACAGCGTTTTGGCCAATATCAATGCAGTTGAAAACAGGGAAGTTTTACTTTCTAACGATTTTCAACCGCAGGTAGAAAAGATTCTGGAAATCGTTGATGAGAATACCAAAATCATTTTTTTGTGTTCTCCAAATAATCCAACAGCCAACTCATTTTCGACTGAAAGTGTTGTGAAATTATTAGAGAATTTTAAAGGTTTGGTAGTTATTGACGAAGCCTATATCGACTTTTCAGAAAAAGAAAGTTGGTTGGCTAAAATTGACGAATATCCACATTTGATTATCACACAAACGCTTTCCAAAGCGTATGGTTTAGCAGGAATCCGTTTGGGAATTTGCTATGGTTCGCCAGAAGTAATTTCGGTTTTAAATAAAATTAAACCACCTTACAACGTGAACGAATTGACGCAATTGAGAGCTTTGGAACGATTGAATAATCCTGAAAAAATTAAATTCGAAATAGCTTCCATTATTGCACAAAGAGAGGAATTACTTAAAGTATTAGTTGATGTAAAATTTGTCGAAAAAATATATCCGACTGAAGCCAATTTCATTTTGATAAAAGTGGATGATGCCAACAAAAGATACGACGAATTGATTGCCAAAGGAATTGTAATTCGCAACAGAACAACCCAACCTTTATGTGAAAACACCTTGCGTTTGACTATTGGAACGGAAGATGAAAATAAGAAATTAATGGAGGCACTAGAAAAATTGAAGTAAAAATTAGCCACAGATTCACTGATTTTAGTATCATTTAAATCTGTGAATCTGTGGCAAAAGAATATGAATATGAAAAAAATACTTTTTATAGATCGAGACGGAACAATGGTTTTAGAACCCAATGACTATCAATTAGACAGTTTCGAAAAATTGGAATTCTATCCAAAAGCTTTTCAATATCTAGGAAAAATTGCTGCCGAATTGGATTTCGAATTTGTAATGGTAACGAATCAAGATGGCTTAGGAACCGATTCGCATCCAGCAGCCAACTTTTGGCCGGTACATAATTTGGTGATGAAAGCTTTTGAAAACGAAGGAGTTGTTTTCAGTGAAGTTTTTATAGACAAAACATTTCCTCACGAAAACGTACCCACTCGCAAGCCAGGAACGGCTATGTTGACGAAATACATCAACAATCCGGAATACGATTTAGAAAATTCATTCGTAATCGGAGATAGAATCACCGATGTGGAATTGGCTAAAAACTTGGGTTCAAAAGCCATTTTTATCAGTAATGATGTAGAGTTAGGAAGTGATGAAATTTCGTCAAAAAGACGCGAATTAGACACTGTTATTGCTTTGCAAACCACAGAATGGAAAACCATTTACGAGTTTTTGAAATTAGAGGATCGTTCTGCATCAATAACCCGAAAAACGAATGAAACTGATATTTACATCAATCTAAATCTTGACGGAACCGGAAAAAGTAAAATCGAAACTGGAATTGCTTTTTTTGATCATATGCTGGACCAAATCGCGCGTCACGGACAAATGGACTTGGAAATCCTCGTAAAAGGAGATTTAGAAGTGGACGAACACCACACTATTGAAGACACGGCAATTGCCTTGGGAGAAGTTTTTGCGAAAGCTTTAGGAAACAAATTAGGAATCGAGCGTTACGGTTTTTGTTTGCCGATGGACGACTGCTTGTCGCAAGTGGCAATTGATTTCGGAGGAAGAAATTGGTTGGTTTGGGAAACCGAATTCAAACGCGAAATGGTAGGGAAAATGCCAACAGAAATGTTCTATCATTTCTTCAAATCCTTTTCGGATGGTGCAAAAGCCAACATCAACATCAAAGCCGAAGGAACGAACGAGCATCACAAAATCGAAGCTATTTTTAAGGCTTTTGCCAAAGCGATTAAAGTAGCCGTAAAACGGGATACGGAAAAAATGATTTTGCCGAGCACCAAAGGAATGTTGTAGCCCCCTAACCCCCGACGGGGGAATTACTAAGTTTGAAAATAATATATGGAAAAGGATAGAACACAAGTTACTTCAACTCCCCCTTCGGGGGCTGGGGGGCTTGTAATCATAAATTACGGAGCAGGAAACATTCAAAGCATTATGTTTGCCATCGAAAGATTGGGATACAAAGCGGTTTTGAGCAACAATCCTGATGAAATAAAAGCAGCGGACAAAGTCATTTTTCCGGGAGTGGGAGAGGCAAGTTATGCAATGAAAATGCTTCAAGAAAGCGGTTTGGATACTTTGATTCCAACATTAAAACAACCTGTTTTCGGAATTTGCTTAGGAATGCAGTTGATGTGCAATTATTCAGAAGAAGGCGATACCAAAGGATTGGGAATTTTTGATGTAGATGTTGTGAAATTTTCTTCCAAAGTAAAAGTACCACAAATGGGTTGGAACAACATTTACAATCTAAAGTCAGATTTATTCAAAGGAATTTCCGAAAATGAATATATGTACTTGGTACACAGTTTTTACGCTCCTCTTTGTGCAGAAACCATTGCCACAACCAATTACGAGCTCGAATATTCATCAGCTTTGGAAAATAATAATTTCTATGGAACACAATTTCACCCTGAGAAAAGTGGTGATGTTGGAGAGAAAATCCTTGAGAATTTTTTAAAATTGAATGATTGAAAAATTTAAAGATTGAAAAAATTTGAAATTAAATACTTCTAAATTAGCAATCGTTAAATTATTCAATTTTTAAATCTTTAAATTAAAAAAATGAGAATAATACCTGCAATAGACATCATCGAAGGAAAATGTGTTCGCTTGTCGAAAGGCGATTACAATACCAAAATTATATACAACGAAAACCCACTGGAAGTGGCCAAATCATTCGAAGCCCACGGAATCGAATATTTGCATTTGGTGGATTTGGACGGAGCAAAATCCAGCAAAATCGTCAACTATAAAATATTGGAACAAATTGCTTCTCAAACCAAATTGCAAATTGATTTTGGAGGAGGATTAAAAGCCGATTCGGATTTAAAAATCGCCTTTGAATCTGGTGCAAACCAAATTACAGGTGGAAGTATTGCCGTTAAAAACAGAGCTATTTTCGAAAAATGGATTGCAGAATACGCTTCGGATAAAATAATTTTAGGAGCTGATGCTAATAACGAAAAAGTAGCCGTTTCAGGATGGTTAGAAGATTCTGATGAAGATTTGGTTCCTTTTATTCAAGATTATCAAAACAAAGGAATTCAGTACGTAATTTGCACCGATATTGCAAAAGACGGAATGCTCGAAGGTCCAAGTTTTGATTTATACTCCAAGATTTTGGCAACAGCCAAAGGAATCAAGTTAATCGCTTCAGGAGGAATTTCCACTTTTGACGAATTACCAAAATTAGCCGAATTGGGTTGCGAAGGTACGATCATCGGTAAAGCAATTTATGAAGGTAGAATTTCGTTGAAACAATTGGAGAATTATATTTTAAATAAATAATTTGAAAATTAGATAATTTGGAAATGTAATAATGAATTTTCAAATTGATTGATTTTCAAATTTTAAAATTAAAAGAATGTTAACAAAAAGAATAATCCCTTGCCTCGACATCAAAAACGGACGAACCGTAAAAGGTGTTAATTTCGTAGATTTGCGCGATGCTGGAGATCCTGTGGAACTGGCCAAAATCTATTCGGATGAAGGTGCTGACGAATTGGTTTTTCTCGATATTTCCGCAACGGAAGAACGCCGAAGTACATTGCTAGATTTGGTACGTAATGTGGCGGCAACGATCAACATTCCTTTTACTGTAGGTGGTGGCATTTCTTCGATTGAAGATGTTGAGGCATTATTACACAATGGAGCCGACAAGGTTTCCATTAATTCATCGGCAGTAAAAAATCCGCAGTTGATTAATGATTTAGCACAGAAATTTGGAAGCCAATGTGTTGTTGTAGCGATTGATGCCAAGCAAATAGACGGAGAATGGATAGTGCATTTAGTAGGAGGAAAGGTGCCGACACAAATTAGGTTGTTCGATTGGGCAAAAGAAGTGGAACAACGTGGCGCAGGAGAAATCCTTTTCACCTCAATGAATCACGATGGAACTAAGAACGGTTTTGCCAATGAAGCTTTGGCAAAATTGTCCGAAATCGTAAATATTCCAATAATTGCATCTGGTGGAGCGGGAAATATCCAACATTTTGTAGATACTTTTGTCGAAGGAAAAGCAGATGCAGCTTTGGCGGCAAGCGTTTTCCATTTCAAGGAAATTGAAATCAAGACATTAAAAAGAGAATTAAAAAATAACAATATAGAAGTACGATGCGGGTAGTAGGGAAGCGGGAAGTTGGAAGTGAAAAGTATGACTCCCAACTTCTCACTCCCATCTTCCAACCAATAAAACAAAAAATATGGAAATAAATTTCTCAAAACTCCCACACGGATTAATTCCTGCGATTATTCAAGACAGCGAAACAAAAAATGTTTTGATGCTAGGGTATATGAATGCAGCATCTTATCAAAAAACATTGGAAACAAATAAAGTAACTTTCTACAGCCGTTCCAAACAAAGACTTTGGACAAAAGGCGAGGAAAGTGGTAATTTTTTGCATTTGATTTCTATCAAAAATGATTGTGATGAAGACACACTTTTGATACAAGTAAAGCCACAAGGACCAACTTGTCATACTGGTTCAGATAATTGCTGGCAAGAATTTAATAATCAAGAGTATGGATTTATTTCTAATTTAGAAAATACGATCAAAACTCGAAGAGAAAATGCGGATACCGCGAAAAGTTATGTGGCTTCATTATTCGAAAAAGGAATTAATAAAATTGCTCAAAAAGTAGGAGAGGAAGCAATAGAAGTAGTCATTGAAGCCAAAGACAACAACGACCATTTATTCTTAGACGAAAGTGCCGATTTACTTTTTCATTATCTCATTTTATTGCAAGCAAAAGGCTTTGAATTAAATGATGTTGTCAATGTTTTAAAAGGCCGTCAAAAATAAAACATTTAACTTTTTTATCAATAAAAACCCAATAGTTCGCATATTTCTATTGGGTTTTCTTTTTTTCTTTTTTATCCAATTACAATCTATTATATTTACTTTTTTATTTCAAATTACAAGACTAAAATTCACGAAATGGATTCTGAGAATACGCTGATTATGAAGGAATTTAATAGTAGAAAAACTGCACTTCAAATTCTTTTAAAAACGGATGAAGAAGATTCACGTCCAGTTTATATTTCAGGTAATTTCAATAGTTGGAGAACGCAAGACAAAGAGTTTAGGATGGAAAGAATTGGAAATAATTTATACCAGTATGAATTCCCTTCTGATTTTGCTTATCCCGCTGAGTTGCAGTATAAGTTTACTAAAGGAGATTGGAGCGCCGTAGAAATAGGAAAAAACGATGAAATTACATCAAATCGTTCTACAAAATTACATTCCGGAATAATAAATGATTATGTGCCAAAATGGAGAAAAAATTGGTTGCCTTTCAAAACGAATTATTTGCCGAAAGTTTTACTGATTTCCGATGAATTTGAAATTCCACAACTCAACAAAACCAGAAAAATATGGGCCTTACTGCCACACGATTATTATTCTTCTAGCGAAAGTTATCCCGTAATGTATTTACAGGATGCGCAGAATTTATTCAATGAAAATGCACAATATGGCAATTGGGAGATTGATAAAAAACTAGCCGTTATGGCCGAATATAAAATTGGAAAAATCATAATTATTGCTATAGAACACGCTGAAGAAGATCGAATAAAAGAATATAATGTAGGCAAAACTGTACTAGGAAAGGGGCAAGGAAAAAAATATATAAAATTTATGACCGAAACCTTAAAACCATTTGTGGATAGTAATTTTAGAACCAAAAAAGAACGCGAATTTACAGGAATAGGTGGGAGCTCAATGGGCGGACTGGTGAGCATTTTTAGTGGATTGAGATATCCAGAGGTTTATGGAAAATTGATGATTTTTTCACCTTCACTTTGGGTGGTTCCGGAACTAAAAATAAAATCCGATTCAACTGAAAATAGTGACACAAAAATATACTTATATGCTGGTGGAGATGAAAGTACTACGATGATTGAGCATGTAAATAATTTTAAGAAGAATATTATTGCAAGCGAATTTATAAAAGACAAATTAAAAATCAATTTGAGTATTAATATGGAAGGAAAGCACAGTGAAACCTACTGGAGTGATGAATTTCCGAAGGCTATTGAATGGCTTTTTTTTAACACTAAAATAAATTAAACAGATGAAAACAACTACCATTAAAAATCTCGAAGGATTTTCAGGAACGATTTTAATTCCGGTTTTTGAAACTTATGCCAAAAGTCTGGTTCCAATAGAATTCCAAGGAGTTTCTGTACCTGCAAAAATATTTTACGGAAAGAAAGACACGCATTATTTAGTAGAAAAATACGATTACACTCATATATTTATTGGCTTAGGTACAGCTACTGATTACAAAGATTTGAAAACCATTTTCCGAAGAATTTCCCTCAAACAAAAAGAATATTTTGGAATTAAAGTAGCTTTGGTTTTGCCAGAACAATTCACAAAAGACCAAATTGAAGCCACTATTTCAGGCTTATATTTAGGCACTTATGATTTAGGTCATTTCAAAAAAACAGAAAAGCATCCGTTTTTGAATAAAAAATTTGAACTTTCAATTTTATCAAAAAAAGACCTGACAGAGACAGTTGCAAAAGCAATAAAAATTGCGAATGCACAACTCGAAATTTTGAACTTAGTCGATTTACCTCCCAATGTAGTTACTCCAAAATACTTATCTAATTGGGCAAGCGAAAGCGGGAAAAAATTTGGTTTTGAAGTGGAAACTTTAGGCTTCGAAGCTTCAAAGAAAGCAGGATTAGAGGCTTTTTTATCTGTTGGAAAAGGAAGTGATGAAGAACCGCAATTTGTCATTATGAATTATATTCCTGAAAATGCAAATGCGAAAACAAAGCACATAGGTTTGGTGGGAAAAGGAATCACTTTCGACACTGGCGGACTGAATGTTAAAACCACTGGTATGTTGCATATGAAATGTGATATGGCAGGCGGAGCAGCTGTTTTTGGCGCAATGCAGCTGATTTCGGATTTAAAATTGCCTGTAAAAGTGACTGCGATTGTGCCTTGTGCCGAAAATGCGGTGGATGCAAAATCGTTTTATCCAAGTGATGTGATCCAAAGTTATAGCGGTCATTCGATAGAAATTATAGATACGGATGCCGAAGGAAGATTAGTTTTGGCCGACGGAATATCCTATTTAATTAAGAATTTCAAACCCGAATATATTGTTGATATAGCCACCTTAACAGGAAGTGCGGTGGGAACTTTTGGCTACGATTGTGCGGCTTTGTTTACCAACAATGAAGCTATTTCAAAAAAAATACAACAATCTGGAAATGAAATTGGAGAAAAACTTTGGCAACTACCACTTTGGGATTGTTACAAACAAGATATTGAAAGCGATATTGCCGATGTGAAAAATTACAGTGGAAAACCAGTTGCCGGAGCTATTTCTGCAGCAAAATTCCTGGAATATTTTACCGAAAATCACAAAGCTTGGGCACATCTTGACATTGCTGGAGTGGCGTATGGTGATGATGAATTTGCAAAAAGCAAACATGCAACGGGGTACGGCGTTCATTTATTGACTAAATTTATTGAAAATTTATAAATATGGAAAACTCTAAAACTTTCATCTGCATTTCAAATTATTTTAAAGGAACCGATTTTTTGATTAACTTAAAAAATCTGGGCAACAAAGTGTATTTGATTACTAGCGAAAAGCTGAGAGATAAACCTTGGCCTTTTGACCACATTGACGAAATTTTCTATATGACGGGACAAGATACGGATTGGAATTTAGAGCATTTGTTACTAGGAGTTGGCAATTTGATGAAATCCAATACAATTGATGCCATAGTTGCTTTGGATGATTATGATGTGGAAAAAGCAACGTATCTCCGCGAAAATCTTCGGATTGATGGAATGGGACAAACCACAGGACGTTATTTCAGAGATAAGTTGGCGATGCGAATGAGAGCAAAAAGTTGCGGAATTTCGAATCCCAATTTCTGCTCGCTATTTAATGATCACGACATCAATACTTTTGCCGACACGATTACACCGCCTTGGGTTTTGAAACCGCGTTCCGAAGCTTCGGCAGCGGGAATTATAAAAGTGTTTGATAAGGAAAGTTTGTGGATTCACATTAACGAAATGGGGAATAATCGCTTCAAATATTTATTGGAACAATTTCGTCCCGGCGATGTGTATCATTGTGATAGTTTGGTTTTGAATGGAAAAATACTCTTCAGTATCACTTCAAAATATTTAACAACTCCAATGGAAATTTCTCAAGGTGGCGGTATTTTCCGTTCTGCCAATATTCAATATGATTCGGATGATGATAAAGCCATAAAAGCCGTAAATGAGGAGGTTATCAAAGGATTTGGATTAAAACACGGAGCGGCACATTCCGAATATATCAAATGCAAGGATAACGGAAAAATCTATTTTCTAGAAACTTCATCCCGTGTTGGTGGAGCACATCTAGCGGAAATGGTTGCCGAAGCATCCAACATCAACCTTTGGAAGGAATGGGCAGCTGTTGAAGATGCATTGGCCAAAGGAACAAAATATACTTTGCCAAAAGTCAAAAAATTATATGCTGGAATTGTATTGACCCTGTCCAAATTTCAACATCCTGATTTATCCTCATTTTCCGACCCAGAAGTATGTTTCAGGGTTCCTTTGGATTATCACGCCGGTTTGATTGTGAAATCGGATTCAAGCGAACGAGTTTTGGAACTATTGGACGATTATGCCAATCGCTTAATTGCCGACTTTGCTACTTTTGTTGAACAAAAAAAAGTGGATAAGTTTCATTAGTGATTTTAACGCAAAGTCGCAAAGAAATGTTCTTATTATTTGGTAGTAAGGCCACAAAGATGGAAATTAAACATTTTTAAGGTAAAATTTCAATCTAATGGAGTTATTTTTGTAACTATAAAGAAAGAAGTTATTTCTCTTTGCATACTTAAATTAAGACTTTAGTGAGTATTTTTACTTTGCGTCTTTGCTGTAAAAAAATTAGCCAAAAACTGAATAATCATAAAAAATAAATTATGAACAAATATCTAAGCATTGTTGTTATAGCCTTTTTAATTTCTAATAGTACTAATGCGCAAGGACTTATGGGCAAATCAGAAATGGTTTTTACTCATCAGGATAGTTTGAGAGGCAGTATTACTAAGGAAAGAGCATGGTGGGACCTGAAAAAGTATCATTTGGACATCAAGGTGAATCCTGCCGATAGCACGATTTATGGTTCGAATACCATTCGCTACAAAGTTTTGAATTCCTATAACCGAATGCAAATTGATCTTCAAGAACCCTTGAAAATTTCTAAAGTAATTCAGGATGGTAAGGAATTAAAATACAAAAGAGATGGAAATGTTTTTTATATTGATTTGGTTGCGCCACAAAATAGTGGTGAAATAAAAGAACTTACTGTTTTTTATGGAGGAAAACCTAAAATTGCAGTTCGTCCGCCTTGGGATGGTGGAATTACTTGGAGTAAAGATGCCAATGGAAAACCGTTTATCGCTTCGACCTGTCAAGGATTGGGTGCGAGTGTTTGGTGGCCCAATAAAGATCATATGTACGACGAAGTAGACGATATGCTCATTAGTGTGAATGTTCCCAAAAATTTGACCGATGTTTCGAATGGTCGTTTGCAAAGCGTGGTAGATTTGAAGGACGGAACTAGAACTTTCAATTGGTATGTGTCAAATCCCATCAATAATTATGGTGTGAATATCAATATCGGTGATTATGTTTCTTTTTCAGAAGTTTTCAAGGGTGAAAAAGGCGGTTTAGATTGCAATTATTATGTGTTGAGAGATAATTTAGAAAAAGCTAAAATCCACTTTAAAGATGCTCCGCGAATGCTGAAAGCTTTCGAACATTGGTTTGGACCATATCCTTTTTATGAAGACAGTTACAAACTCGTTGAAGCCCCATATTTAGGGATGGAACACCAAAGTAGTGTTACTTATGGGAATGGTTTTGTCAAAGGATATCGAGGTAGAGATTTGAGTGGATCGGGTTGGGGATTGAAATTCGACTATATTATTATTCACGAGTCGGGGCACGAATGGTTTGCCAACAATATTACCTACAAAGACATCGCCGATATGTGGATTCATGAAGGTTTTACCTCGTATTCTGAATGTTTGTTTGTCGATTATTATTATGGTAAGGAAGCAGGAAACGAATATGCCAGAGGTTTAAGGAATGGCATTAGGAACGAAAAAACAATCATAGGAAAGTACGATGTGAATTTTGAGGGTTCTGGTGATATGTATCCAAAAGGTGCCAATATGTTGCACACGCTACGCCAAATCGTGAACGATGACGAAAAATGGAGAACAATTTTACGCGGTTTGAATAGTACTTTTTACCACCAAACCGTGACTACTAAACAAATTGAGGATTACTTAAGTAAAAACATTGGATTAGATTTAGCGCCGTTTTTTGACCAATATTTGAGAGACATAAGAATCCCGACTTTTGAATATAAATTCAAAGACAATATCCTATCCTGTCGTTGGACGAATTGCATTCCGAGCTTTACTATTCCTATAAAAGTATCTTTGAACGGAAAAGAACAGTGGCTTAAACCTATTGCAGAATGGACTAATTTGCCTCAAATTGCAAAAGATTTGAAAGTGGAAGTGGATAAGGATTTTTATGTGAATATGGTGGACAGTAAGTAGCAATAAGTGGAATTCTTACCTCTCAAACAACGCTAAAGTCCCGCCAACCCAATCCTTATCTTTGTTGAATTTCACGCCAATCATTTCTCCGCGACTCAATCGTGCCAAGTTGCAGAGTAGAATAGGAGCGTCATCTTCTTTTTTCCAGACACAAAGCACACGCACTTCGGCTTTTACCTTTCCGTCGGGAGATTGCAAAATGGGCAGATAATGCGCTTTTTTCTGCAGAATGTAAAGTTCTTTTTCGGTAACAGCTTCGATGTCTTCTTTTGTAACGTGAAAAATTACGCCTGAACCCGAGAATGAGAACAACGGTTTCAAAACATAATTTTCTAAATCTTCTGGTATTTCCTTTAAGTCGCTCAACAAAGTGGTTTCTATAAAATACTTGCCTTTCAGTATTGGTAAAATAAACTTACTGATTCTAAAAAACCAGTTGGGATGTCCAGCCCATTCAACATCCAGTTCATCCGAAAAATGGAAATTTAGTTTCAAATCGGTTCGCAAATCCAGTTCATCAAATATGACACGGTTGTAAATGCGTTTTACAAGAATTTCTTCGCCGCTTTCATTTTTATAAAATAATTGCTTGCCTTTTTTTAGTATTTCGGTAACGCAAACTATTGGAATGCCAAGGTCTTTTTGGCAATAATAAAAATCGATTTTCGTGTTTTGCTTTTCGGGTTCAATATCCAATAAAATGACATTCTCTTTTGGATGATTATTACATATTACTTCTTCGAGCGTTTTATTATATTCCTCGATAGAAATGTTGTTGAAAAATGGAGTTAATTCAGAAATAAAAGGATAATGATTTATGAATTTTTCATACAAATTAACTTGGTAATTGTACAAAGAAGGAAATCCTTGCACTTCAATTAATTTTGGAACAACAGCACCATCTTCTTCGCAAATTCCAAAATCAATGGCCAAGAAAGTAGTGTGTTCATCTTCCTTAGGAACTTTTTGATTTAATTCTAATGATTTATCAGTAAGCTTTTTAAAGTCTTCCTGTTGAATCAATTTTATAACATCGTCACAACCTTCTATGATTTGTGATTTTAGTGCATTAGAAATAAAAAAAGGAGTTTCTCCAATTCGAAAGGTAGGAGCGTAATCAAAATCCGAAGCAATATCATCCTTAAATTCCCGATACTTTTCAGCAGTAAATTGGGAATTAAAAAGTTGTCTGTATTTGTCTATCATTTTATTAGATTGTATTTTGTATAATGTAAAATTGTAAATCGTAAATTACATTATACGAAAATACTCTATATATTATACAACTAGTTGGACAGCATTTTCTTGGTTATCATCAAATCATTGATAGCAATTCGGAGGAAATTTGGAATCAAGGTTTCATTTGTTCGATATATTTTATCATCATCGACTAAATCTTCGAGCATATTCCTGAATTTCCGTTTTCCTTTCATATTCCTTATTTTTTCTTTGGAATCTTTATTCCTTAAATTGGCAACGAAGCTTATTGGATCGGCTTCCGGATGAAATTGCGTTCCCACAAAATAATCCGAAAAACGAACTGCCATAATCGCTCTTTCGTATTGAACGTGATCTCTAATTTTTTCTAAAGAAATAATTTTTGCACCTTTTTTAGTAAACACACTCAATTTGGGTTGCACCACTTGATAATCTCTAGAATCGATGGCGTAAAATGGATCGGCAAGACCTTCAAACAGTGGATCGCATAATCCGTCTTTAGTTTTGTGAACGGTCATCACACCAAAAGAAGTATCGTTTCTCTTAGTAATTTCAGCTAAGCCAAAGTGTTTGCAAGCCATTTGAAACGAATGACAAATGAACAAAACGTGTTTCTTTACTGCATTTTCATTGTTCCATTTGGTCAATTCGTCAATAAAATTATAGTATTGCAAATCCCAATTTCCGTCTCCAATCAACGGATTTCCGGGGCCGCCAGTCGAGATGTAAACATCAAATTTTTTAATATCTGGCAATTCTGATTTTCCCCTAACATCAAAAATTTGGAAGCTAACTATTTGATTGAAACGATTGATTATATCAATAATGCAACGCATTCCTTGATTTGGAGTGCCATCGTACATATCTAGAACCGCTATTTTTATGCTAGTATTATTCATTATTGGTATACTAAATTTATTTGCAAAGGTAACTTTTTCAATATCAATGTCAATTTCAAAAATCAATTTCAAAAATCAATTTCAAAAATCAATTTCAAAAATCAATTTCAAAAATCAATTTCAAAAATCAATCTCAAAAATCAATTTCAAATATCAATTTCAATCTGAAATCTGAAATCTGCATTCTGCATTCTACAATCTAAAGTCCTTTAGAAAATTCGCTCGTAATAAAATCGACGACTTTACTTAAATCATTCGTTTCTTCAAATACCTTCAACTGTTTGTCGGCTCCAGTTCCGTTTTTCATTATTTCATACACATAATTGATTTTTTCCCGACTTCCCAATTCATCAACCACATCATCAATAAATTCTAGTAATTCAACGATAAGCATTTTAGTTTCGACTTCTTTTTGAAGCCCAAAGTCTATCATATTGCCCTCAATTCCGTAACGAGCAGCACGAAATTTGTTTTCTTTTATTAGCGCTAATCTATAAATATTGAAACTCATATTGTGCATTGATAATTTATATAATTTGGCTACAATGGCTTGAATAATAGCGACAATACAAATAGTTTCATCAACAGTTAAACTCATATCACAAATCCGAAATTCGATAGTGTCATAAAAAGGATGCAAACGCAAATCCCACCAAATTTTCTTTGGATTATCAATGCAATTGGTTTTTACCAAAGTTTCCAAATAATTATCATAAGAAGAAAGAGAGTCAAAATATTCTGGCAAACCTGTTCGAGGAAACTTATCGAAAACTTTAGTTCTAAAAGATTTATAACCTGTTTTTCTTCCTTCCCAAAAAGGAGAATTGGTAGAAATTGCAAAAATATGAGGTAAAAAATAGCAGGCTTGATTCATCAATTGTAACCCAATTTCACGATTTTCAATCCCAACGTGGCAATGCATTCCGAAAATCAAATTCGATCGCGCTGCGTCTTGCATTTCGTTGATAATGTTATGATAACGAGGATCATCTGTAATGGGCTGGTCTTGCCATTTTGAAAATGGATGTGTTCCGGCACCGCCAACAATTAATCCTTGTTTGTGAGCCAATTTTACAATATGACCTCTAAGAGATTTAATTTCGGCTTCAGCTTCGTGAATATTTTTACAAATATTGGTGCCAACTTCTACAACCGATTGATGCATTTCGGCTTTAACCTGTTCATTTAAAATAATTTTGGCTCCATCGACAATTTTGGATAAATGCGAGCGCAAATCTCTTGTGACGGGATCAATAATTTGATATTCTTCTTCAACACCGAGAGTAAAAACAGGTAGTTTCTTTGACATAATCTTTTAATTTTAGATTGCAGATTGCAGATTTTAGATTTCAGAATTAACGTGCAATCTAAAATCTGCAATCTAAAATTCTATTTGCAAGCTTCTTTAATAAAATCTCCCCAAGTCAAATTTATTTTGCCAGGTTTTTGTTTTTTGGCTGCAGCAATTGCCATTTTTGCTGCGTGTTCAACAACCCATTCGAAATTTTCAGCTCCCACAGAAGTCAACTCCGCATCTGGCGCTGGATTTCCAAAATCAATTGCATAAGGAATGCCATCACGAACGGCGAATTCTACGGTGTTAAAGTCATATCCCAAGCCTTTACAAAGTCTTAAAGTATAGTCTTTTACAGTGGCTAATAATTTTTTATCAACTGGAGGTCCGTCAATTACGTAGCGTAAATGGTGCGGATTTCGTGGTTCATATTGCATAATGTGAACATATTTGCAACCCAAACAATACACGCGGAAATATTCTGTAAAAACAATTTCTTCCTGCAACATCATTACTAATTGTCCGGTTTCCTGATGTTTTTCCCAAAATTCTTCTTTGTTTTCTAATCGATAAACGTTTTTCCAACCTCCACCTGCGTATGGTTTCATATAGGCTGGAAATCCAATATAATCAAAAATTCCCTCCCAATCCATTGGATATTTCAGGTTCCGGAATGATTTTCCTGTCGTATCTGTTGGATGTTCTGCCGAAGGAAGAATCACAGTATTGGGCAACGGAACTCCAAGCGTATCTGCTAACGAATTATTGAAAAATTTATCGTCAGCACTCCACCAAAAAGGATTATTTATGACGTTAGTTCCGGTTAAAGCTGCGTTTTTGAGATAGGCTCTATAAAACGGAACATCTTGCGAAATTCGATCAATTATGACCGCATATTCTCCATCTTTATTTTGAACTACTTTGTCAATAGAAACGGATTCAGCAATGATACCTTTTTCGTTTTTTGAGTTTACTCTGTCTATAAATGCTTGCGGAAAAGTATCTTCCATTCCGAATAATATTCCAATTTTTTTACTCATTTTTATATGATTTTTTTGGTTTTCATAAATCTACAATTTCCTATTATTATTTTTTGTCTTAATTCTAAATACACTAATCTTTACACATTAAAAAAACTTAATTCTAGATAAATAATGCGGAAACATTTCTTTCCAAACTGGCCAATCGTGTTCTCGATCGGGTCTAATATCCAGCCAATGATGAACATTTCTATTGCTCAAAACTCGACTTAATTTGAGATTAGCATCGTAGCAAATATCCCAATTAGATGTGCCCAAACAAATGTCCATATTCCATAATTCGTGGTCATTTAATCCATGTAGATAATCTTCTGGACTGTTGTAAAAAACATTGTCATCATGATATCCATCCATAAAACTTTTGATACTAAAAGCGCCACCCATAGAAAAAACATGGCTCACATAACCTGGATGACGAAAGGCAAAATTAGCAGCGTGATACCCTCCAAAGCTACAACCGGCAACTGCAACTTTTCCCGACGAGGTATTGTTTTTTACTCTTTCAACAATTTCGTGGCAAATCATTTTGTCGTACCAAACGTGGTTTTCTATGCGATGCACTGGATGAATGTTTTTATTGTAAAAACTATCTTTATCAATGCTAGCAGGACAAAAGACTTGGATTAATCCTTGTTCAATAAACCATTTTGCTGAGTCAATCAAGCCCATATCTTTATTCTCGTGAAAGCTTCCCATCGAAGTCGGAAAAAGTATCACGGGATAACCAGCGTGACCAAATACCAGCATTTCAATCTCTCTACTTAAATTGGGTGAGTACCATTTGAAATATTCTTCTTTCATAAATGTAAATTTTGATTTTTCAGCGGTCATTTATGGTATGCTTCGCCAGTTCGCTAACGCTCGTGTCGCCTTTTTACTTATTAGTGCTTGTTTGCAACAAACTCGTTTTTAGTGGCGATTTCATGCTTACTAATTTTTTAACAATTATAATAAAAAAAATGAGACGGCAATGAAAAATAGTCAACTAAAAATAATTTTTTTAAAATAGCATAAAGACTAATTATCGGGTACTTAATGTAATAATTGAACCTGACTTTTCAATCTTTCAATTAGCATACTCATCATTCTTTTGTTGAGACTTGAAGAATTGTTGCTGTACTTTGCGTATTCGTCGGTGGTAAATAATCCTATAATCATTCCTTTCAATGCATTTCGGAATTTGATGTCTTTTTGAATTGAATTTTCTACGTTTGCCAATTTTTTTTCGACAGAAAAGGAGTTGAAATCAATTTTGTTTTTAGCTAAATGATGGATATAAGCAGCAATAAACAAATCGTTTTGAAGTTTCAGAATAGGGCGAAGTACCTCATTTTGAAACAATTCTTCCGCTGAAGATTGATCGGAAATAGTACCAATTGTTTCTCCTCGAAATTCTCTTAAAAATACATCTCGTTGATTCATTTTTTTTTCTTTAAAATTAAAGAAAAATGACTTGAATAAACCTTATTTTTACATGAAAATAAATGATATGCGATTTCACACAAGAAAATGGGTAAAACCCGAAGATCTAAACCCAAACGGAACCTTATTTGGTGGTAAATTATTGGCTTGGATTGACGAGGAATTGGCTTTATACACTATTATTCAATTAGAAAATACCAAAATTGTAACTAAGTATATGTCTGAAATCAATTTCAGAAGCTCAGCTCGTCAAGGTGATATTATCGAAATCGGAATCGATGTGGTCAAATTTGGGAAAACTTCACTCACTTTGACGTGTGAAGCGCGAAATATGATGACTCGCGAAACAATTATCACCATCGAAAGCACTACAATGGTCAATTTGGACTCTGATGGTAAACCAAAACCGCACGGAAAGACAGAGATTGAATATGTAAAAGACCGCTTAGAGGATTAGTATTTTCTAGTTAGTTTTCAGAATAAAATCAACTATTTTAACCCGTTGGGTGTAATTAGTTTTTGATCATAATTTTTCGTCAGTTCGAGTGATTTTCGATAGAAAATCGTATCGAGAACAAGAAAAATTTCATTAAAAACGGTTCTCGATACATTTTTTGTTACGTTTTACTTCACAAAAAACACTCGAACTGACGTTTTTAATAATTACACCCAACGGGTTATTTTATAAATTATATTTTTCTTAAATATTTTTTTTCAACATAAAAAGTAGCGCAAGGTATTATCGAACAGATTAAAATTATCCCTATTTTTTCTAAATTCCATTTTTCTTTTATTGCAAAATATAATGCTATCAAAACAAAAAAAACGAATAGTACTCCGTGAGCCATTCCTATAGGGCGCATATATAAAGTATTGTTGAATATATATTTTAATGGCATAGCAACAAAAAATAATAGAATAGAAGAGATTCCTTCTAGAATCGCAATGTTTTTGAATATTCGGAGCATAAGGTTGTTTTTATAAATTCGAAACGCAAAACTAAGAATTATCATTTATTTAAAGGGTATTAATTCCGAAAGTAAATTACTTTTGTATCAATATACTTTAACAATGAGCAAACGCGATTTAAAAAAATACTTGCACGAACTTGATAAAAATCAACTCGAAGAGCAAATTATTGACTTGTATGATAGATTCAGCCCTATAAAAGTGTACTATGATTTTGTTTTCAATCCAAAGGAAGATACGCTACTCAAGGAATGTAAAATAAAAATTTCGAATGAATATTTTCCATCGAGAACTTCTGGAAAACCTCGAAGACCAAAAATGCGCCGTTCAGTAGCTCAAAAGTACATCAAACATTTTGTCCTTTTGGGCGTAGATTCCTTTATAATTGGAGACGTAATGCTGTATTCAATAGAAATTGCCCAAACTTTTTCTGCCGAAAAACCTGTAAAATCTGAATTATTTTATAAAAGTATGCTCAGTTCATTAGAACAAGCCGTTCGTTTTATGATTGCAAATGGAATTTTAGAAGATTTTAAATCTAGAATAATCGCAATAAGCACTGAAACTTATAACCAAAATTGGTTTAATAAAGAAGAATTCAACGCTATTGTTGAGCGTTTTGAATACTAGAAATCAACCTCATAATCGATTTTATTTAAGGACAATTCTTTTTTTAAATGATTATTTAGTACAATAACTCTTTTTTAGCTGTATTTTTGCAAAAATCCAACGAAAGCAATGCCTCAAAACTCTCTAGAAACAGAAATTGAAGATAAAAAAGAACTTTATTCGTATCAAAAAGGCGATATAGAATCCATTTTTGAGCGATTGGATAATGCTCCGGCTAATCATCATTTACTATATCAATTGCCTACAGGCGGCGGAAAAACAGTCGTCTTTTCTGAAATTGTTCGACAATATTTATCAAAACACGATAAAAAAGTAGTTGTTTTGACCCACCGAATTGAACTTTGCAAGCAAACTTCAAAAATGCTCAAAGGTTTTGATGTCAAAAACAAAATTATCAATAGTAAAGTTAAGGAACTTCCGGATCAAAACGATTATTCATGTTTTGTGGCGATGGTCGAAACCTTGAAAAATAGAATCAATGACGAAAAATTGCATCTCGACAATGTTGGGTTGGTTATTATTGATGAAGCGCATTACAATTCGTTTCGAAAGTTGTTGAGCTCTTTTAAGAATGCTTTTATTCTAGGTGTTACAGCAACTCCTTTGAGTTCTAACATCAAATTGCCAATGCACGAAAATTATGACGAATTGATTGTTGGAGACAACATTAGCTCTCTTATTGATAAAGGATTCTTAGCTAAAGCAATTACTTATAGTTATGACGTCGGACTAACTTCCTTGAAAGTAGGAATTAATGGCGATTATACTGTAAAATCATCCGACGATTTGTATACCAATATGGCAATGCAAGAGAAATTGTTGCACGCTTACACTGAAAAATCTTTAGGAAAAAAAACCTTGATTTTCAATAACGGAATCAACACTTCCCTGTACGTTTACGAAACATTTCGTGAGGCTGGATTTGCTATTCGCCATCTTGACAATACTAGCAGTAACGAGGATAGAAAAGATATTTTACAATGGTTCAAAAAAACTCCCGATGCTATTTTAACTTCCGTTGGGATTCTTACCACAGGTTTTGATGAGCCTACAGTAGAAACTATAATTTTGAATAGAGCTACAAAATCATTGACTTTATATTTCCAAATGATCGGACGTGGTTCGAGAAAATTGCCCAACAAGGACAATTTTACAGTTATAGATTTAGGAAATAATGCTGCCCGATTTGGTTTGTGGAATGAGCCCGTCAATTGGCAACACATTTTTAAATCCCCTGAATTTTATTTAGAAAACCTTCGCGATGATACCGAAATTGAATTGTATTTTAAATATACAATGCCCCCAGAGTTAAGAGCCAAATTTGCGAAAACCAAAGTCATAACTTTTGATGTCGATGAAGAACACAAATTCGCAATTGCACAAAATTTACGATCCAAAATTGTTTTGGACAAATCATTAGAGCAACATGCCTCAATGTGTGTCGATAATACAGAAGAATTAAGAGATGCTAAGGCTTTGAGTAAAGAACTAGAACCAGATATAGAATGCCGTCTAAATCGCTACGCTAAATGTTTGAGCCAATGCAGCAAGAATTATCGAGAATGGTTAGTAGAGGATTATAAACTCAAACTCACTTTATTGATAGGGAAGAAGTACCGCGAAAGAATTATGAGCGAAGCAGATTAATTTTAGATTTCAGATTGCGGATTTCAGATTTCAACCGGAATCGAGTCTTAATTGAATAAAATTAACTCGATAACCGTCAATTAGAGTGATTTTGTCCAGTAATGCAATCTCTTTACTATATAAAATTGTATTGAGAAGCTATACATAAAACAACAATTTATAAATTAGTAAATCAACATAATGTCAAAACAGTTCGCCGGTTTAGGAATCCAAGAATCTATTATAAAAGCACTTGATGGTTTAAAAATTGTAGTGCCAACAGAAATTCAGCAAAAGACAATTCCACTGCTTTTATCTACTACTGATATTGTTGGATTGGCCAAAACAGGAACTGGTAAAACGGCCGCTTTTGGCTTACCATTACTTCAATTAATTGATGCTAAAATAATTGCTATTCAAGCTGTTATTCTTGTTCCAACACGTGAATTAGGGCATCAAGTTTTTAGTAATTTACAATCATTTGCTCAATACCTTCCCGAAGTTTCCATTGCTGAAATTTGTGGAGGAATTCCCATAAAACCGCAAATCAATCGCTTGACTTTGCCTACACATATTGTTGTAGCAACACCCGGAAGATTGATAGATTTGATTCAGCGTAAAGCAATAATTCTAAAAGAAACGAAATTCCTTGTTCTAGATGAAGCGGACGAAATGGTTAGTATTCTGAAAGAAAGTTTAGAAGAAATCATCGCAGAATTACCTAAAAATCGTAGAACTTTTTTGTTTTCGGCCACAATGCCCGGAACCATTAAGCAGTTGATTCAGAATTATTTGAACAAAAACGTGGTGCAAGTTAGTGCCAATATGGAAACTGTGGGCAATCAAGGAATAGACCATCAATTTATCGTGGTGGATCCAATTGAAAAACTAGATGTTTTAATGCATTTTTTGACTTCAAAAGATGGCGAACGAGGAATTATTTTTTGCAAAACAAAAGCGGCAGTCAATAAACTGGCCAAAAATTTAGCTATTAATAGATTTTCGTCAGGCGCTTTGCACGGCAGTTTGTCGCAAGGAATCCGGGATCGAATTATGGAACAATTTCGAGAAGGTCACATTAATATTTTGGTGGCAACCGATTTGGCAGCAAGAGGGATTGATGTAGCAGCCATTTCTTACGTAGTTAATTATCATTTGCCTGAAACTTATGAAAACTATGTTCACCGCAGCGGAAGAACAGCTAGAGCAGGAGCAAAGGGACTATCGTTAACCGTTTTACAACAAGAAGAAGTAGTTGAAATTCCGGATTTCGAAAGAGAATTGGGAATCAAATTTAGCAAATTCCAAAAACCAACTGCTGAAAATATAGAAGAAAACAAAGCGCTTGTGTGGGCAAAACAAATCTTCAAAACCAAACCCAATCATGAAGTTTCAGCAGAATTTAAGAATAAAGTCAAAACCGTTTTTCATCATTTGACCAAAGACGAATTGATAGAAAAATTACTTGCCAATCAATTGCTTCAAATCAAAACAGAT